>JALYUM010000161.1 GCA_030853745.1 Pseudomonadota bacterium
AGAGCTCGAATCGACGTTGCGCAACTATCTAAAAATCTACAACAACAGCATCCCACAGCGTGCCCTCGAACACCAGACGCCGATCCAGGCACTGAAAAACTGGCACGATAAAAAGCCGGAATTATTCTTTAAACGCGTCTATAACCAAGCGGGTCTTGACATCTATCCAGTACATTTTGCCCCTTCGCGACCCGAACGCCATCCTTGGTCAGATGCGAATATAAAGCAAAGGTGCCATCCGCATGCTGCACTGTAATGAGGTTGGTACAGGCGTGGTCGCCGTCCGTACAGCCGTCGTTAGCAACCATGACTGTGCCTTCACGCGCAGCAAGGACTGGTGTGCCAATGCCCATCTTGAAATCGTAGCTGTGATTCCAAAATCGTGAATGACCATAACCTGAACAATTTGCTTGATTTACCCAATGTTCCGTGTTTTTTTGATACGGCAATAGATAAGCCGACTTGGACGAATCAGTGTTGAGCGCCTTGCACGGATAGTTGCGCAACTCTGGATTTGAACTCTCCGGCGCGAATATCGCTACTAGGCTGATCGAGACGATGAACACTAAAAATCCAAGAACAGAAATTCTCATTGAAAATTCTTTAAAAAGCTTAGACAAAAGCCCTTGGTCAATGTCAGCTTCTGGCCAAAAGCGGAAGTACACGGGAGCATGTCTGCCTCGAGATCTTGTGTCAACATTATTGTCTTGTGTCGATTATTGTTCGACCACAACACCGTCTTGCGGTAACGCCGGCTCATGCGCAGACGCATGCCGTCCGCCGGCTCCACTTCGTATTCGCCGTCTGCGCAGATATGCGCTGCCATGCTTGACCAGAAAGCGCTGCATGCCAGCAGGCGCCTGCCACCGCTCCCGCGCGCGCCAGCGCGCGCGAAACGCACATCGACGAACGGCTTCAAAATGTAATCGAGCGCGCCCACGTCGAACGCACGCAACGCAAACTGGTGATGAACAGTGACAAACGCCACGGCAAATGCCGGTGCCGGGCCGACGCGTTCGAGCCACGCAAAACCGTCGCATTCCGGCATGTCGATATCGAGGAAGACCAGCCCGGGTGTGGCCGACTGGAGCATGGACAGCGCTTCTCCGGCGGAGGGGCACTCCCCCACCAGCACCATGTTCGGCTCCCGCGCCAGCAACACCGCCAGACTGCGCCGCGCCTCCTGTTCGTCGTCGACGATCACGACGCGCGACACTACCCGCCCTTGACGATCGGCAGCGGCAGTGTCACCGTCGCCAGCACGCCAATGTCGGCATTGGTCGGCCAGCGTCAACGACTGCGCGCTGCCATACAAGGGCTGCAAGCGCTGGCGCTTTTTGCCACTCCGGCATTTTCCACGACGTGTTCCGGCAAGGACCGGCCATTGTTGTACACCGACAGGATCAGCTGCGCGCCTACGCAAGGTGCCGCCACGCGCAGGTCGCCCTTTGATGCGCCGGCAATGCCATGCTTGATGGCGTTTTCCGCCAGTGGCTGCAAAATGAAATCCGGCGCATACGCCGCCATCAGCGCGCCGGAATGTCGATCCGGCAGCGCAACCTTCCGGCAAAGCGCATGCCCTGAAGACCGAGGTAGTTGCGCCGAAAACCTGCCTCTTCATCGAGTGTCACGAACTGGGGCCCGGACTGGCTGGTGACCCGCCGCAGCAGATCGCCCCGGACGTCGCGTGCAACACCGCTTACACCCTCGAATACCAGGGCCTGAGCTGGCGCGATCCCGGGTCGAACAGCGTGTATGCCAAGCCGCCAAGCGGGACCGCGGCACAGTCGGTGTGCCCGGTATGCGACATGGTCGTCGACAAGGCGACGGCACCATCGTCGCTCTACCAGCGCCGGGCGTATTACTTCTGCATGGAAGAACACCAGCACAGCTTTACCAGCCGTCCCGCGCAGTATCTTGCCTACACCGGCGCGTAGGCGGACGGTTCGCGGCGCTCGTGTTCCGTGAACGCCGCCAGCAGCAAGCTGTCTTCTTCCACAATGGCTGAATACGCCTGATCGAGCATATCTTCCAGCGTCGCAGGGTCGAGCCCCTGCGCGATGGCGTGCTGCCCTGCACCGATCACGCCGGCGATATTGCCGAACCCGTAATAACGATAAGCAGCGCGCGACGCGGCCACCTGGTCTTCCGTCAGGCATTGGATGGCGTGCAAGGCGCCAAGGTTCATCACCAGGCCGTGGAAGGTCAGCATGGCCATCAGGGCGGTGTCGCCCACGCCCGGCGCGGCGGGGCCGTTGCCACAGGCGCGCAGCCAGATTTTTTCCTGCGTGGTGTGCTGGTCGCTCATGGTGCTGTACCCATCCTGTTTCGAAGAGGCGCAGTGTAGCGCATCGGCCAATGGCGACGCGACGGGTTGGCCTGTGTCTTTTGCAATGTCGTAATGACGATGAAGAATATAAGTGAAGCCCTTATTGTCCTTGCATGAATCAAAACGGTGCGCTTTTCAAATACATGCACCATGAAAGTACGCACTTTTTTCAATGACCGTATAAGACGAAAGTTAATATTCATAAAATAGAAATAGTCAATTGGTAGCAGGAATTTTCCTTCTGGCAGTAATCATACTTACTATAAAGTAATTACTCTTACCCTTTCATAAAATCCATTTTCATTTGAAGGAAGTAACTGTCGGTTAATTTTACAGTCGCATAAAAATAATTCCTTAATATATTAATTTACTCATATTAATCAGATACTTATTTATTAAACATTCGCTGGCACAGGTATTGCTATGGTTGTGTTTGTACATTCACCGGAGATTCCCATGTTAATTCCTTCTTTCAGCAAAGTATTCGTTGGTTTGTCATTTCTCGCCTGCACGTCAGCTTTCGCGACCCCATTTACAGTTAATCTTAATAATGTTGCCAGCTACGGCGCGTTCGGCGCAGCCGGCAACACGGTCATTGAACTGAACGTTGGCGCCAATGCGACGATTATCGGTGCGACCTATAACGTCAACCTGACCGCTTTTTCGCCAAGCTGGTTATCTGAACTTGGTCTGGCCTTTACAAATACTGGTGTGACAGACGGTGTGCTGCTGACACCGGGTTTTGGTGATGACGACCCAGGTACGGCCACCTATGCCGATGTCCTCGACCTGATTGCAGAAGACCTGAGCTTCAGCGTCGATGCCGACGGCATCCTGCGCCTGGAATTTTATGAAGACTTCAACGATTCCGCCGTATCGCCAGATGGCAGATGGAACTTCGGCTTCATCACGTTCATCACCGACGGTGTCGATGTGCCGCCGCCGGGCGACGTCCCTGAACCAGCCAGCGCCCTGCTGATTGGCGCGGGCCTGGCGCTGATGGGCTATACGGCCCGTCGCCGCCGCGGTGCTGCAAAAGCTGCCTGAATCCGCAGCACGCCATCAAAAAGGCGCCGCTGCGCCTTTTTTCACGTTCTGACTCCGCTACCGGGCGTCAAACTTTATGCAGCGCCTTGTCCACGCTGTTCGCCAACTCCGACAATTCAAACGGTTTCCGCAGGACGAAATTATTGCCAATGACTTTATCGACCGCTTCCATGTCGGCATACCCGGTCGAGATGATCATCGGCAGGCCGGGATAGTCGATATTGGCGCGCCGCACCAGCTCCGCGCCGGTCATGCCAGGCATCAGGTAATCGGTGATCATCAAGTGCGGACGCTCGCGCTGCAGTTCGCGCAGACCCGCTTCGCCATCGCCGGCCGGCGTCACCAGGTAGCCCAGGGCCTCCAGCGATTCCACCATCGACTGGCGCACCAGATTGTCGTCCTCCACTACCAGAATGCGCGCGCCGGCATGCCCCATCCGCAGTCCGCTGCGGGTTTCCACCGGCTGCGCCAGCGTCGGCGCGACGGCCACGCGCAGCCAGATTTCCACGGTGGTGCCCTGGCCCTGCGTGCTCGATACCAGCGCGGTGCCGCCTGATTGCTGCGCCATCCCGTACACCTGCGACAGCCCCAGCCCGGTGCCCTTGCCCACGCCTTTGGTGGTGAAAAACGGCTCGAACACTTTCGCCATCACCGACGCACTCATGCCGATCCCGGTATCGTTGACCGCAATCCGCACATAGTCGCCAGCCGATAGTTCCGCCGGTGCGGCGCCAGGCAGTGCCCGCGCGGCATGCACCGACAATTCACCGCCGCCGGGCATCGCATCGCGTGCATTGATGGCCAGATTAATCAGCGCCATCTCCATCTGGTTGGTGTCGGCCATCACGTAGTCCGCGTTGTCCTCCACCGCGATGGTGAAGCGCACGGCCGAGCCCAGCGACGTGGACAGCAACTCGCGCACGCCGGCCAGCATGGCGGCGACGGCGGTGGGCTTCAGGTCGAGGCGCTGGTTGCGCGAAAACGCCAGCAACTGGCTGGTGAGTTTGGCGCCCTGCTGACACGCTTTGCGCGCCACCTCGGCGCGGCGCCGGGTGGTGGCGTCGGTCGACATCAGCAGGATCAGGTCCATGCTTCCCTGCACCACGTTCAGCAGATTATTGAAATCGTGGGCAATACCGCCGGTCAGCTGGCCCACCGCTTCCATTTTCTGAAACTGCATCAGCGCCTGCTGGACGCGCTCGCGTTCGAACGCCTCGGTCATCAGGCGATCGTTCGCCAGCGCCAGCGCGCGCGTGCGCTCGTCGATGCGCGACTCCAGCGTTTCGTTCAGGCGCACCAGTTCGGCTTTGCTGTTGTGCAGGCTGTCGGCGGTGCGCGACAGATCGGTGAGCACATCGCGCGCGGCATATTGGCGGCGCCGGGCGCGCAGCGCGGCCTGGGTGGCGCTGTACAGGGTTTCGGTGTTCAGCGGGCGCTCGAGAACGATCACATTGCCGAGGCGTGCCAGCCGCTGGTTAGACGCCTCGCGCGCTTTGAGGTCTTCTGACGATACCAGGATCACGAACGGGAAATCGGACCACGCCAGCTGCGCGTCGAGCGTCGCCACCAGTTGCTCAAGCTCGCTGCTGTGCAAGGCTTCGTCGGCCATCACGGCAGCGCCGGCACCCTGCTGCAGCGCCGCGGTCAGGCTGCCCAGGCTGGCGGTGCCCTCGCAGCGGATATCGTGGGAGCCGAGCACGCGCAGGATGACGTCCTGATCGCGTCCGCGCGGCGCCAGCACCAGCACGCGCTGCTCGCGCTGGGCGCTGTCGCTGTCGATATCAGGCGCCGGCATGGGAATCGCCTTCTCGCATCATCGGCGTTTTCCCGCGGTAGGTTGGCAAACCGGTCAGCACGCCTTCAAACCCTTCGAGCGCAGCGCCGACAGCGATGCCGTGGGCGCCGATGCGCAGTTCGTGGATGGTCAGCGCATGGTCGCTGATGCGGCTTTTGATGGCGGTAATCGCCCGGTGCAGGCGGCCGTTCGATTCGAAAAAGCGCAGCATCAGCGTAACGTCGGACAGATAGCTCAAATCGACATCGGCGCGGATGTCGCCGATCAAACCGTGCTGACCCAGGATCAGCAGCGTGGTCACGCCCTGCCCGTTCAGGTAGGTCAGCAACTCGTGCATCTGCAATGTCAGGTACTGCTCGCCAGGCATGGCCTGCAGATAGGCATTCAGGCTGTCGATGATGATGAACTGGGCGCCGAGGTCTTCCACGTCGCTGCGCAGCATGTGGGCAAATTCGCCCGGCGCCAGCTCGGCCGGATCGATGTGCACGACTTTCAGCTGGCCGCTGTCGACAAATGTGCGCAGGTCCATCGCCAGCGCCGTGGTCCGGGCGAAAAAGGTCGACAGGCCTTCGTCGAACAGGTACAGCGAGGCCTGCTGGCCCAACTGCAATGCCGCCAGCAGGCACTGGGCCGACAGCGTGGTTTTGCCGATACCGGACGGTCCCACCACCAGCGTGTTGGTGCCGGCAGCCAGCCCACCGCCAAGCATGGTATCGACGCCAGGCATGCCGGTCGACTGAATCCGCGGCGTGAACGGCGCAACGTGGCTGGTGGCCACCAGACGCGGGAACATCTTGATGCCGCCGGTATCGAGGATGTAGTCGTGGAAGCCACCGGAAAATTTGATGCCGCGCATTTTGACAATGGACACGCGGCGCCGCTCCTTGCCGAATTCCTGCGCCAGTTGTTCGAGCCGCACCACGCCGTGCACGATGCTGTGCAGCTGCTGGTCCGACGTGCTGGCCGAGCGGTCGTCCAGCATCACCACCGTGCACGACCGCGTCGAGAAAAACTGTTTCAGCGCCAGGATCTGGTGGCGGTAGCGCAAGGGATTCTGGGCCAGCAGGCGCAGTTCGGACAGGCTGTCGAACACCACGCGCGTCGGCTTGTACTCATCGATGCGCGCCATCACATTGCGCGCGGTTTCGCCCAGTTCCACTTCGGACGAATGAAAAATCGACTGCTGCGCGCCGGCATCGAGGGCGGCCTGGCTGGCCAGTTCGACGATCGAAAACGCCTCGATCGACCACCCGTGGCTGGCGGCAACCGCAGCCAGCTCATCCTGTGTTTCCGACAACGTGATGTACAGGCCGCGCTCGCCCAGCCTGACGCCCTCCAGAAGAAATTGCAGCCCCACCGTGGTCTTGCCGGTACCGGGCGTGCCTTCCACCAGGTAGACGCGCTGGGCCGTCAGCCCGCCGCCAAGTATCGTGTCGAGGCCGGAAATGCCGGTCGACATGCGGGGTGCAGAGGAAAGTTGCATGGCGCCGGTGGCTGATGATGTCATGAAGTTTCGAGATAATTGGACGTGCCACGGGGTTCCGTCGGCTCCGCGATATTACATAAATTCAACTTTTGGTGGCGCGCGTTTCATTGCAGATTAACGCAGGGCGACGCCCCGGTAGGTCATCAGTAGCCCTTTCGGGCCGACCGCCCAGCCAGCAGTGGGCGACGCGAAGCCCACCGTATTGACCGGCGTGCTGCCCAGCGCGCGCCAGGTGATGCCGGCGTCCACCGAATACCCGCTGCCAGCCAGCCCGGCCGCCACCAGCGTGGACGGTGCGCCCGGCACGGTGGCCAGCACCGACATGAAGCCGGCGGGCGTGATGGGCGCAGCTTGCCAGGTGGCGCCGCCATCGATGCTGCGCGCGCCGTTCAGCGCGGCCAGCGCAGGGTCGCGGTAGTCGCCCCCTGCCGCCATGCCGACGCGCGGGTTCAGAAAAGCTGCCGAAAAAGCGCCACGGCTGGCTGCGCCGGCGAGGATCGGCAACACTGCCGCCTGCCAGTGCACGCCGCCATCGCTGGAGTGAAACGCGCGCGCCGGGCTGCCATCGCCGGTGGCGCTCCCCGTGACGATCCAGGCATCCTGCGAGCCGGCCACGGTCAGGCAGGTGCCGCTGGCGGCAAACGCGCCCTCGCCTGCCAGCGCAGACAGGCCGATGGCAGGGCTGGCGCGCCAGGTGACGCCGCCGTCAGCCGTCAGATACACCTGAAACGCGCCGTCGACCGGGTCGCCGAACAGCACACCGTGGCGCGCGTCCCAAAATGCCATCGCATCCCAGAAGCCCTTGTCGACGGTGTTGGTGACCATCAGCTGCCAGTGCGCGCCGCCGTCGACGGTGCGGTAGATGCGGGACGCGGCGCCCGGCCCGGCGCCCATGGCCAGCGCGGTGCCGGCGTCCACCGCGTGGATGTCGCGCAGGTCGATGGTGGCATCGGGAACCGGTACCGCAGTCCAGTGTTCGCCGTCGACGGTACGGATCACCGTGCCCCTGGCGCCGCTGGCCCAGGCGGTCCTGGCATCGACCACCGACAGGCCGCGCAGCTCGACGGTGACGCCGCTGTCCTGGGCTTGCCAGCCTGGCGCGGCGGCGTTGGCAAGACCGGACACCAGCAACAGGGGAAAGAAGATGCGCATCGTGGAACCTGTCTGGAAAACGCCGGCAAGCGGCAATGCTGACGATTTTACAAGGTCATCGCCCTGTCACATCGGATGGTCACACTGGCAGTCCGGGACATGGGAGGACGATCATGCTGTTGGCGAGGTATGCACTGGCGATCATCGATAGCGAACGCATCTGCACGCGCCGCTACATCCAGCAAGTCCAGTGCAGCGCCCCGGAGCAGTTGTGCGAACGGGCGCACCGGTTGATTGCGTTTGCCGAAACGCGCCAGAAGGTGCGCTTCGACGATTGCCTGCTGCCGGCATTGCGTTCTGCTGCGGCGCTGGCAGATGACGACAGCACTGCCGGACGCCGCGCGGTCGACGACATCGTGGAACTGGCCGAACTGGGCGGCGCCATGCTGCCCGGCCTGCGCAGCTGCCTGCGCTACCCGGGCGCGGCATCGCTGCCATCGTTCCTGAACGCCTACTGCGGCAACCTGGCCGCGCGGTTGGCGTGCGAGGAAGAAACACTGTTACCGCTGGCTTGCCACCTGCTGTCGGCCGAAGCGTGGTTCCACGTCGGCGCCGCGTTTTTGCGGCACGACGAAAAGACAGGGGTCAGCAATTTCGGGATTTCAGCGAAGGTGCATTGAGGAAATTGCTCACTGCACCGCGCCAGCAACCGCCAGCTTGACGACTATCAATGTGACGCAATCGTGCAGATGGCATGGCGACCTGCCCGCGCAGACATAGCAGCGTGGGCGGCAGCGGCACGCGGCTCAGGTCCCGGCGTCGCCTGTCACCGAATCGAGCCACAACTGCCCGCGTTTGGTAATTTTGTTAGGCGTACCGGCAATAAAGCCGCTCGACACCAGCCACCGTTCCACGCTGCCATCGAGCGCGTCGTCCGCCGCGGCGCTGCTGGCGCCAATTTGCCCCAGCACCGCCACGCATTTATGCTGGAACAGCGCGCGCTCGCCCTGCTTCGACAGGCTCAACTCGCCATCGGGCTGGCGCGCCACAAGGCCAAACTCGAACAGGCGCCGCGGCATGGGCGCTTCTTTTTCCAGCGCGCCACGCCACTGGCCCTGTTCCAGCGCCAGTAAAACATCCATTTCGTCCTGGTTCAGCTTGCCTTGCAAACGCATCTCGCTTCACGGTGATCACTCAAAGGCAAAAATTCATTTGCCGGGCTGACCATGATGGGGACGTTGTGGCAGAACTCAAGCAAACTCGACGGGCCGTATCACCTGGCGGATCGAAAATCGTCCGCGCCCCGCTTCTTTTGCCGCGTACAGTGCGGCGTCCGCGCTGGTCAAAAAGTCCTCCATTGTCGCACCTTGCGCCGTGCCCGTGGCGATACCGACACTCGCGCTGACGCTGACAAAACCATCGTCCAGCGCAAAATCCGGCTGCATCGCTGCGAGAATTTTTTGCCCCATCACTTCCGGCAATGCGGGATCGGCCAGGTTTTCAAAAATGACCACGAACTCGTCGCCGGCCAGGCGCGCCACGGTGTCGGTGGTGCGCACCGCCAGTTTCAGGCGCCGCGCAAATTCGATCAGCACCCGGTCGCCCATGCCATGGCCCAGCGTGTCGTTGATGCGCTTGAAATGGTCGATGTCGAGGTAAGCCAGCGCCAGCTGCGTGCGCGTGCGGCGCGACCGGGCCAGCGCCAGCTCGAACGATTCTTCGAACCTGCGGCGGTTGTGCAGGCCGGTCAGCGCATCGGTGCGCGCCTGCGCCTCGAGCGCCGCCTCGGCCCGGGCGCGCTGCTGCGACAGGCCGAAAAACGCGCGCGACAGATCGCCGAATTCATCGCGCCGGTCGACATTGAACACACTGATATCGGTGCCGCCTGCGGCCAGGCGCGCCACGTGCTGGCGCAGTGCGCCGAACGGCCGCAGCAGGCGCAGCACGGTCAGCAAACCGATCAAACCTGCCAGCGCCGCCACCGCGGCCGAGGCCACCAGCGATTTGAAGCGCATATCGATCAGCGGCGTCAGCGCCTCGCCCAGCGGATACACCGAGCCAATGACCCAGTCGGCGGTGCGCAGGCCTTTGTAATTGAGCAGCGCCGGGGCGCCACTGCGGCCGGAACCGATGACCCAGCCCTCGAAACCCTGCAGCGCGTCGGCCAGCGAAGACGACACGGCGTGCGCCGGATCGGCACGCTGCGTGCGCACATTGCCCAGCAGGCGGGCCGGATCGGGATCCTGCAACGCCACACCATCGTGGGTGACAATGAAAAAATAACCGGTCTGGCCAGGCCGCAACGCATCGATCTGGCCGAGAAAGCTCGATTGCAGCAAATTGATGGCGCCGGCGAGCAGAAACACGAATTTGCCGGCCTCGTCGTACACCGGCTCGGTGAGCAGGACAGTTGGCTTGCCCGAGAGTCTGCTTTTAAACGGTTGGGACAGCAGGCCCTCGTGGGCCGTGATCGTGTCGCGAAAATAGGGTCGTTGGGCGACATTGATGCTGCCGATGGCGCGCCGGTCGGACAGGTTCGCAATCAGCCTGCCGGACGGGTCGAACGCCACGACATTAAAAAAGGTATGGCGCAAGGTCAGGCGGCGTTCGAGGAATGCCTGCAGCCGGCGCGGATCCTGGCGCGTGGCTTCATCGAGCTGTTCGACCGCGCCGGACAGCAGCGTGCGCTTGGTTTCGAGGTCCTGATCGATGTAGGCGGCCACACTGGTCAGCAGCGCCTGTTGCTGTTCACCAGCCACCACCCGCATCTGGCGCTCGGCGATCGTCAGCGACGCCAGCGCCACCATGCCGGCCGAGACGAAGACCAGAACAATCAGCAATATGGTAACGCGTGACTTGAGGGAGCCGGTTCGAATATTGAACTGCATGAAGGGGACCTGTGCGCCATCGCGGCCGGGGCGCTAATGTAGCACAGCATTTGTTATTTACGACAACATTACGTGCCTATTTACAAACCATTTTTCCCATCACAATTGTTACTGCATAATAAGCTTTTCAACCCTGCCGCCACGACCATGATCATTCGCTCCGACAATTTGACGCACCCCGCCATCCACGCGCTGCTCGACGAACATCTTGCCAGCATGCGCGCCCAGTCGCCGCCCGGCAGCGTGCATGCACTCGACCTGACCCGTCTGCGCCATCCTTCCATCAGCTTCTGGTCAGCCTGGGACGGCGATGCCCTGATCGGCTGCGGTGCGCTGCGCGAACTCGATGCCACACAGGGCGAAATCAAGTCGATGCGCACCCCGGCAGCGATGCGTCGCCGCGGCGCCGGTAAAGCATTATTAGCGCACATCCTGGCAGAAGCCCGTCAGCGCGGCTACACGCGCGTCAGCCTCGAAACCGGCGTGCAGGACAGCTTTGCCGCAGCCCACGCGCTGTACCTGGGCGCCGGCTTTGTCGATTGCGGCCCATTTGGCGATTACCAGCCAGACCCGCACAGCCGCTTTCTGACCCTCGCATTGGAATAGGCGCTCCTGCCGGCGCGCTGGTTGGTCGCTTAAGTGCGCAAGCGTACGGTGCGTTTGTGACTGGCGCAGCATGATGAGGCATTGACATTATGTTACGCCCAGATGACCGCTCCGCTTTCCTCCCTGGCAGCCTTCCTTGCCGAACTGCCGCCACTCGAGCCGGCTGAGCAACTGCACCGTCTGCAGTTGCACGGTTTCGACCAGGTGCCATTGCCCGGCGCAGGGTCGGGTGCCACGCTGGCGCGCTGGCAGGCGCTGGCCGCCGTTGGTGCGCATGACCTCGCGGTGGCCAAGCTGTATGAAGGGCATCTCGACGCCATTGCCATTCTCAGCGAAGCGCAGATGGCCGACAATATCAACGGCGGCCTGTGGGGCACATGGTGCGCAGAAGCGCCCGATGCACGGCTCGCGCTGCACAACGGCACACTTACCGGCCGCAAAGCCTGGTGTTCGGGCGCGGCCGACGTGTCGCATGCGCTGGTCAGTTGCTGGAACCCGGAGGGCGAAGCATGCCTGGCCGCCGTCGCCCTCGACCAGCCCGGCGTCAACATTACCAATGAAGGCTGGCATGCGGTCGGCATGGCTGGCTCGCGCAGCGTCGATGTGCTGTTCGACGGCGCCGTCGCCACCCCGGTCGGCACACCCGGC
Source organism: Pseudomonadota bacterium (assembly GCA_030853745.1). Classification (GTDB taxonomy): domain Bacteria; phylum Pseudomonadota; class Gammaproteobacteria; order Burkholderiales; family Burkholderiaceae_D; genus JALYUM01. Next base: position 11,892 of record JALYUM010000161.1, read on the forward strand.
TTCTATGTCGCCCGGCCCGGTTTCTGGCATGGCGGCGCCGGCGTGGCGGCGTGCTGGTATGGCGCTGCGCAGGCACTCGGACTGGCGCTGCATGCAACCATCGCCCAGCGCCTGGCCGCCGGCCAGCCGGTCGATCCGCACCGCCTGACGCAACTCGGCGAAGTCGACATTGCGCTGCACAGCACCGCCGTGCTGCTGCGCGAAGCGGCCGCACACATCGATGCTGCGCCCTTCGACAATGGCATGGCGCGGGCGCTGCGGGTGCGGCTGGCCGTCGAAGCATGCGCCAACACGGTGCTGCACGCGGTGGGACGCGCGCTCGGTGCCGGCCCCTTGTGCAAAAGCGATCGCATTGCCCGCCTGTTCGCCGACCTGCCGGTATTCCTGCGCCAGAGCCACGCCGAGCGCGACCTTGCCACACTGGGCCGCACCGTCAGCAACGAGGTCACGCCATGGTCGCTGTGAACCGTGCCATTGAAGGCGCCGGCACCTCCGCCGATGCGTGGCGCGCCGACGCCGCACTGATGGCGGTGCCCGAAACCGATTGCGCGCAACTGGTGGGCGCGGCCACGCGTGTCGTCATCGTCGCGCCGCATCCCGACGACGAAATACTGGCGTGCGGCGGCTTGCTGCAGCAACTGGCGGCCCGCGCCATGCCGGTGCTGATTGTCGCGGTTACCGACGGTGAAGCCAGCCATCCGGGCTCTGCCACCTGGACGCGCGCGCGCCTGCAAACGGTGCGGCCCGATGAAACCATGGCGGCACTGGCGCTGCTTGGCCTGGCGGACGTGCCGGTACTGCGCCTGGCGCTGCCCGATGGCGGCGTGGCGCTGCGCGAGACGGAACTTGCGCGCATGCTGGCCAACATCATGACGGGCGCAGACCTGGTGCTGACCACCTGGCGCCACGACGGCCATCCCGACCACGAAGCCACCGCGCGCGCCTGCGCCACCGCGGCCGGCGCTTGCGGCGCAAAGCTGATTGAAGCACCCATCTGGGGCTGGCACTGGAGCCGCCCCGAAGACGCCACCATGCCCTTCGCGCACGCGCGCCGCCTGATGCTCACCGGCCCCGAACTGCAACGCAAACGGGCCGCACTGGCGTGTTTCGAGAGTCAACTGGTGTCCGACGATGCCTCCGGCCACGACGCCATCCTGACCAACAATACGCTCGAACGCTTGCTCAACCCTTTTGAAATGGTATTCATATGACCGCGCAAGACGATCATTTCGAGGCGCTGTACGCCGCATCGACCGACCCGTGGAATGTGCGCGACGCGTGGTACGAACAACGCAAGCGCGCCGTCCTGCTGGCCGCCCTGCCAGAACAGCGCTACGCCTGCGCCTTCGAACCAGGCTGCGGCAACGGTGAAATGACCGCGGCCCTGGCGCCGCGCTGCGACCGCATCCTGGCCTGCGACGGCTCGGCCAGCGCCATCGCCGCCGCGCGCCAGCGGGTGCCCGCGCGCGAAGGCGTGGCCATCGAGCAGCGCAAACTGCCACAGGAATGGCCCGCCGATCATGCCACGTTCGACCTGATCGTGATCAGCGAACTGGCGTACTACCTGCCGCCCGACGCGTGGAGCGCGATGGTGACGCGCCTCGTGCACAGCCTGGCACCGGGTGGCCTGCTGGCGATGTGCCACTCGCGCCACGATTTCGACGACCGTCTCGCCAGCACCGACGACGTGCACGGCGCCATCCATGCCGTGCCTGGCATGACACCGGTATTGCACCACCTGGAAACCGATTTTTTACTCGATGGCTGGCTGCGCGCCTCATCTTCACCTGGAGAACCGACATGCTTGGCATAGTGATCCCTGCCCATAACGAAGAAGTCTGCCTGCCCAGCTGCCTGGCGGCACTGGCGCACGCCGCCGCCCACCCTGCCCTCGCCGGCGAGGAAGTACTGATCCACATCGTCCTCGACGATTGCGACGATGGCTCGGAAGCCGTCATCAAGGAATGCCAGAGCAGCTTGCCGGCAGGCGCCGGACGCCTGTCGTATTCCAGTATCGCGCTGCGCAAGGTTGGCGCCGCACGCGCATCCGGCGCCCAGTTGTTGCTGGACCAGGGCGTCCGCTGGCTGGCATTCACCGATGCCGATACTCGGGTGTCGCCCGAATGGCTGGTGCAGCAACTGGCGCTGAACGTCGATGTGGTGTGCGGCTCGGTCGCCGTCGACGACTGGTCGCCGCATGCAGGCCAGGCCGCGATGCTGGCCACACATTTCAGCCAGACGTATAACGACAACGACGGCCACCACCACATCCATGGCGCCAACATGGGCGTGGCCGCCGACGCCTACCGCAAGGCCGGTGGCTTCCAGCCGGTGCCGTGCCATGAAGACGTGTATCTGGTGGCAGCGCTCGAGCGCATCGGCGCCCGTTTTGCCTGGAGCGCGGCGCCGCGCGTGATCACCAGCGCGCGCACCGACGCCCGCGCACGCGGCGGTTTTGGCGACACGATGCTGGCCGTGGTGGCGGCATCTGCCGCGGCAGGAGTGACCGCCGAACGATAGGCAAGCGTGGCGGCGGGGCCACAAACGATGACGGATGCACCACGGTTCACGCTAGAATGGCGTGCGCGTGTCACACCCGGTGTGCGCGTATCCGCTCATCCCGCTCCCGCTCACGCCCAAGGTTTGCCCTTTGAAGAATGCTTTGTCCTTGCAGCGCAAACCCGTGCGCGTGTCGACTGCGGTGGCAGTTTCCCTAGTCGCGCATGCGCTGCTGTTGAGCATGGCTGTCGGCGGCGCCGGCTTCGGTCTGCCCAGCCTTACCTTGCCATGGGCGGAACGGCGCGTCGGGGCTGACGATTTACGCATCACGCTGGCGCGCACGCAACCGTTGATGCCGGCGCCGGAAATGGCCCCGGTGATCACGTCCGAACCGCTGCCGGTGCAGGCCGCGCCGCCGCCAGTGCCGGAGATGACGATGCCGGCACCGCCAGCCTTGCCAACGCCGGCAACCGCCGCTGCCACCGTCAGCGCCGCGCAGCTGGCACCCGTGCAAAAAACCGTCGACCGCGACACTGAACTGGCCGCACTCTCCCAGCGCCAGGAAGCCGCGCATGCTGAACAGACTACCAAAGACGACCAGGCGCGCATCCAGCTTGAACGCGCGGAATCGGTGCGCCGCGAGGCTGCGCGGCTCGAGGCGGCCCATCGCGCGTCGCTGCGCGAGGAAGCCCTGGCCAACGAGCGTGCCAGCCAGGAGGCCGAACGCGAAGCCACGGCGCGCATGGAACAGGCCAGACAGGCGCAGCAGGATGCCGCCCGCCGCGATACCGCCAACCTGGAGGCGGCGCGCGAAGAGAAAATTCGCCAGGAGCAGGCCAAACTGGAACTGGTGAAGCAGGAACAGGTGCAGCAGGAGCAGGTCCGGCGCGAACAGGTGCGGCAGGAGCAGCTGAAACAGACGCAGCAGGCGCAGGCCAGGCAGGAACAGGCACGCCAGGATCAGGTGCGCGAGCAGGCGGCACAGGAGCTGGCACGCACCGAACCGCTGCGACAGGAACAGGCGCGGCTGGCCCAGATACAGCGTGACCGCGCCGAACAGGAAGCGCAGCGCGAGGAACGCCTGCGCGCCATCGGCCAGCAGATGAAGCAGGAGGCAAAGCTGGAAGCGGACCAGCGCACGCCACTGGCAGGCGCCAGCAGTGCGCGCCGCGGCTGGCTGTTTGGCCGGGCCGACGCCAACGCGGAACTGGTGAAATATGCCGAAGAAATGGCCCGCAAAATCGAACTGAATCAAACCATGGACATCGTCCGCGACGCGCTCAAGCAAGCGCACGTGGCGCCCATCGTGACGGTGGCAATCCGCGCCGACGGCAGCGTGGAAAAAGTCACGTTTGTGGTGTCGAGCGGCGCGCTGGCGCTCGACGACGCCATCCGCAAAGTGATTGCCAGCCAGGCGCGCTACGCCGCTTTTACGCCGGCGCTGGCACGCCAGTACGATGTCGTGGAAATTCGCCGCACATGGAATTTCGACACGGCGATCCGCCTGCAATAAAGCCAAAAACATGGACATCCGGCGCGCCCGCGATACCGACTTCCCCGCCATGTGGCCCATCTTTCAGGAAGTGGTGGCGACCGAATCGAGCTATATGTTCGCGGCCGACACGTGCGAGACGGATGCGTTCGACTACTGGTTCGGCCCCGGCGTGGCAAGCTACGTCGCCGAGGAAGACGGCGCCATCGGCGGCATGTATAAACTGGTGCCGAACCAGCGCGATCTCGGCAACCATGTCGCCAACGCGTCTTTCATGGTGGCATCGCGCTACAGCGGCCGGGGTCTGGGCACCCTGCTTGGCACGCACTGCCTGCACGAGGCCAGAAAGGCCGGCTACCTGGCGATGCAATTCAACTTGGTGATCAGCACCAACCACGCCGCCGTCACACTGTGGAAAAAGCTCGGCTTCACGATTGTCGGCACGCTGCCGCGCGTATTCCGGCACGGCACGCTGGGCCTGGTCGACGCTTACGTCATGTACCGGTCACTGGACGATCTTTGACGCTTTGCGGTCGCGCCAGTGCGCGACGCCCAGCGCCACTAAAAACGCTGCCCACAGCGCCGCAATCACCATCAGCGGCGCACTGTCGGGGTCGGTAATCGACAGGCGCGGACGCAGCACCCGCCAATGGATAGCACCACTGCCCACGGTCGCATGCCGCAGCAGGGAGATGGCAAGCGCGTCATCGTCGTCCGCCGGCATGGTGTGCCGGCCAAATGCACCTGCAGCAAGCTGCACGCCGAGGCGTGCCGCGTCCATCGGCACAACGCGCTCCAACAGCGGATGCGCACTGCAGACACTGCAGGCAATGCATAACAGGCAGGCCAGCCACCGGCTAGGCACACTTGCCACCGTAGTCGGCAAACTTGTCGCGCCAGACGCTGTTGTAGCCAATATCGCCGTCGATCGCCCCGCCCTTTGCCAAAAACTCGAGCCACAGGCGCGGCCCCTCGATGCGCAGGTAGTCGCCATCGCGTGCCGCAGAACCGGTACCGGCATACGCCACATACGTCTGCGCCAGCGCCGCGCTGCTCAGATACGCGCCGAGCAGCGCATGCGCATTGTCCGGCGCCTGGGTAGTCACATACGCGCGGATGGCGGCCTGCGCGCGCGCCTGGTCGGTGGCCGACAGACGCGAATACAGCGCGCCGTGTTCCGGCACGCGATCATCGCTGCGCTGACAATCGCCATCGATGCCGCCACTGCCATTCGGGCCGAACAGCAGGCCGGAATAGGCACCCGACAGCTTCGCAGCAGGGTAATTGACGAGTGCCGCACCAAGATCGGCCAGCGCGCTGCGCTGCACCAGCATGGGGTCGACACTGACGCCGCCCTGCACGAACGCTGCTTTCTGATCGCTGCCGAGGAAGACTGGCGTGGGTGCGTTGTAGCTCCCGTTGAAAGCAAGGTTCCAGGTCAATTGATGGCCACTCAGTTGCAGCATCCAGAACCCCGTCGACGAAGGCGCGCCGAGGAAAGCGATGGCGTAATTACCGGCGCCGTAACTGCTGCCGGCGCCATGGTCGGCCAGGTAGTCGTCGGCCGTCTGCACGCCAAACTGCAGCGAACTGCCGGTGTCGCCCAGCGCGGTCTTGATCAGCGCCGTGGCGGCAGCCTGCTGCGCCATGCTCAAACTGCCGAGCGCGAGGCCATTGCGGGCCACTGTCGCGGCGGGCAGGTTCGACCATCTGCGCGCGGCATTGAGGCTCCACGGCTGCTGCACACTGGTTTGCCGGGCGGCGTCGAGGGTCGCGTAAAACGCCATCGCGGCATGGTAGGTATCGAGATCATGGCTTGACGCGCCGAGCGTCAGCGCCGCCGCCGCGCTGGTTGCGCTGCCATTCGGATTGGTGACTATGACATCGTAGTTGCCGGCGTCCTGCGCGCGGACGCTGGCGATGGTCAGGCTGACCGCGTTTGCGCCGGTAATCGCCACGCCGTCGTGGCGCCACTGGTATCGCATCGTACCGCTGCCGCTGCTTGACGCCGTCAGCGTCACGCTGGCGCCGGGCGCTGCGGTCTGCGCGCCTGGTTGCGCCACGATGGCGGGTGCGCCGCTGGCCGAGGCGATGGTGACGTTGGCAAGCGCGCTGGTCACGCTGCCGGCGCTGTTGGCGACGACAACCTCGTATGCTCCCGCATCGGCGCCGGACCAGCTGGCGGCATTGGCGCCTGCGATAGCGATGCCGTCCCGGCGCCACTGGTAGGCCAGCGTGGCGCCGCCGCTGGCGCTGACAGTCAAGGTGGCCACCTGCCCCGCCGCCACGGTCACGCCCACTGGCTGGGTGGCAATCGACGGCGCGGCCGCGACCACGCTGACGGTGATGCTGTCGAGGGCAGTATCGGTAGCAGTGCTGTTGCCGCTGCCGCAGCTCGATACGAGGAGCGCGACTGCAACCAACAGGATGGAATGGAAACGGTTGAACATAAAAAACAGCCTCGAAAATCGTGATCCGATTTTAGGAGGCCGTTCGTGACATGGATACTACAGGGGACGTAAATCGATGTAAAAAGACGTAAGCACGAAGGCTTAACTGTCGGCACCCTGATAAGACCGCTGTTCCGCTTCCTCATCGCGCGCCAGCGCAATCTCGCGGATCACAGCGCCCACATCGGTCGGCGTTTCCGGCAGCACCACCACGCCGGTCAACGGCACATCGGGCGTCAACAAGCCTGCTTCGTACAGGTTCCAGATCTCCAGGCCGTATTGGCTGCCAATCAGCTGCGGCGCCACGGTGCCAAAGAAATTGGCGAGATTGCTGACATCGCGCTCCAGCATCGAGCCGGCCACTGAACTGCCGGCCGCATCGATCGCCTGCGGCAGGTCGATGATGACCGGGCCATGCGTATCGACGAGGATGTTGTACTCGGACAGGTCGCCGTGAATCACGCCGGCGCACAGCATCAGCACCACCTGGCGCAGCAGCGCTTCGTGGTACTCGAGCGCCAGCGCTTCGGTGAGCGGGACGTCGTTCAGGCGCGGGGCGGCGTTGCCCTCGGCGTCGACGACCAGCTCCATCAACAGCACGCCTTCGAAGCAGACATACGGCGTGGGCACGCGCACGCCGGCTGCAGCGAGGCGGTACAGGGCATCGACTTCGGCGTTCTGCCAGACTTCCTCGGCCATCTTGCGGCCATACTTCGACCCCTTTTCCATCGCGCGCGCCTGGCGGCTGTTTTTCACGCGGCGGCCTTCCTGGTAGGCGACCGCCTGGTGAAAGCTGCGCTGATTGGCTTCTTTATAAACCTTGGCGCAGCGGACGTCGTCGCCGCAGCGCACCACGTAGACGATGGCTTCCTTGCCGCTCATGAGCTGGCGCGATACTTCGTCGATCAAACCTTCGTCGATCAGGGGGACAAGTCGTTTCGGAGGTTTCATGGATATGCTGGCAGCGCCGGATGGCACGCTGCCTGACTGCGCCTTCAGTGAGGAATGAGGTGATATGGATCGCGCGACAACGCGGGACGGGCGCCTGTGTTGACAGCATTTTAACCTGCCCGGCCGTACGGTCAACGACGCTGCGCGCAATCCCCTCCAATCGCCTGCGGGCGATCGCCCCGGCTAGTCGTCCGACCCTATCCCCGGCATGCTCATGACCGCGTCGCGCTTGTCCAGCAAATGCTGGCGCAGGATGTCGCCGAGGCGCTTGCCGTCGCGCGTTTCCAGCGCCTTGATCATCTCTTCATGGTCGTGCGCGGCGCGGTCCCACTTGTCGGCCTTGAAGTTCGATTTGAAACGCAGGGCCTGCAGGCGCCGGTTGATGCCAAGGTAGGTCTGGCGCAAAACCGAGTTGCGCGCGGCGGTGTTGATCTTGTCGTGGATGGCCTGATTGCGGCTGTAATAGCCGGGCAGGTCGCCCTGCGCCTTGCAGGTCAGCATGGCGTAATGCAGCGCCTTGAGCTCGACCAGCTCTTCATCCGTGATGCGCGCGCAGGCCAGTTCGCCGGACAGCGCTTCCAGGCCGCTCATGAACTCGAACGTCTCGCGGATTTCAGTCGTCGACATCTTGTAGACCGACGCCCCGCGGTTCGGCGAAATTTCAATCAGGCCTTCCACCGCAAGCACTTTCAGCGCTTCGCGCAGCGGCGTGCGCGAGATGCCCATCGTTTCGCACAGTGTGCGTTCGTTCAGTTTCGTGCCGGGCGGGAGCACTGCTTCGACAATCAGATGGCGCAGATGTTCCACCACCGTGTCGTGCAGGCGCTGCCGCTCCAGCTTGGGAAAGCTCACGGGAACGAGATCACCGTCAAACCCGGTTACAGGCGAATTTTGCATACAAAACCTTTTTATTGTTCTTTTCCATTTTAGCATGAGCACCCGGAGCCTTTCATGCTCATCGCATGCCTGTAAGCATGACACGGGGGCCAGGGGCGCCAGTAATGTTAATGAAAAATAAGCGTATACCGTACGCGTCAGGTGCTGCTAGACTTATTTTGCATTCAAAATACAAAATTATTCATTCATCGATGTTTGGAGACTTTATGCTTACGCTAGACTTTCACCCTGCCGGCCGTCACTTCCTGCAAATTCCCGGCCCCAGCCCCGTTCCTGACCGCATCCTGCGCGCCATGAGCTACCCGACGATCGACCACCGCGGCCCCGAGTTCGGCGCCCTGGGACTGCAGGTCATCGCCGGCATCAAGAAAATCTTCAAGACCGAACAGCCAGTAGTGATTTATCCGGCGTCGGGTACCGGCGCCTGGGAGGCCGCACTGATCAATACCCTGAGTGCGGGCGACCACGTGCTGATGTACGAAACGGGCCACTTCGCCACGCTGTGGAAAAAGATGGCCGAGGCGCTCGGATTGAAACCGGAGTTCCTGGGCCTGCCAGGCGTCGAAGGCTGGCGCCAGGGTGTGCAGGCCGACCTGATCGAGGAGCGGTTGCGCCAGGACCGGGAGCACAGCATCAAGGCAGTGTGCGTCGTGCACAATGAAACATCGACGGGGGTGACATCCGACATTGCTGCAGTACGCAAGGCCATGGACAACGCCGGCCACCCTGCCCTGCTGCTGGTGGACACCATCTCCGGCCTGGCGTCGGCCGACTACTGCCACGATGAATGGGGCGTCGACGTTACCATCTCCGGGTCGCAGAAAGGCTTGATGCTGCCGCCGGGCATCAGCTTCAACGCGGTCTCGGAAAAAGCCATCGCGGCCAGCAAAACGTCCACGCTGCCCAAGTCGTTCTGGGGTTGGGCCGAGATCATCGAGATGAACGCCACCGGCTACTGGCCCTACACCCCGAGCACCAACCTGCTGTACGGTCTGAACGAGGCCCTCGACATGATCCTCGGCGAAGGCCTCGACAACACTTTCGCGCGCCACCAGCGCCTGGCGCACGCCTGCCGCACGGCCGTCACCGCCTGGGGCCTCCCCATCCAGTGCGCCGACCCAGCCGTGTATTCGCCGGTGCTGACCGGCGTCATGACGCCCGACGGTTTCGATGCCGACCACATCCGGAAAATTATCTACGAGCGCTTCAATATGTCGCTCGGCACCGGACTGGGCAAAATGAAAGGCAAGATGTTCCGCATCGGTCACCTGGGCGAAGCCAACGAGCTGACCCTGATGGCCACGCTGGCAGGCTGCGAAATGGGTTTGACGCTGGCCGGCGTGCCACTGGCAGGCAGCGGCGTACAGGCAGCGATGGATGAACTCGTCGCACAAAACATAAAAATCGCGCTTAAAACAGCCTGACGCGCGAGCGCAAGGAGGAGACAGCAATGAAAATTCTGCGATTGCGGGCGTCGAGCGTCGTCCTGATCATGCTTTGCCTGATGTACTTCATCACCTACCTGGACCGTGTCAACGTCAGTACTGCGGCGTCGGGATTCGGCAAGGAATTCAACCTTTCAAAAACCGAAATCGGCCTGGTGTTTTCCGCGTTTGCCTACCCTTATCTCGTTTTCCAGATCATCGGCGGCTGGGTCAGCGACAAATTCGGCGCCCGCAAAACACTGATCTGGTGCGGCCTGGTCTGGGGCGTCGCCACGGTTCTCACCGGCCTCGCGGGCGGACTGGTCTCGATCCTGCTGGCCAGGCTGCTGTTAGGCTTGGGCGAAGGCGCAACCTTCCCCGCAGCCACCTCCGCAATGTCGCGCTGGGTATCGAAAGAAAAGCGCGGCTTCGCTCAGGGCATCACGCACGCTTTTTCCCGGATCGGCAACGCCATCGCTCCCGCCGCGGTCGTTGCGATCATGGCGAACTACGGCTGGCGCGAGGCGTTTTATCTGTGCGGCATCTTCAGCATCGTGTGGGTGCTGGTATGGGCGTTCGTTTTCACCGAAGAACCGTCGCAACACCCGCGCATCACGCCCGAGGAACTGCAGGCGCTTCCGGCTCAGAAAAAAGAAAAGGTCCGGGTGCCATGGATCCCGCTGTTCAAGCGCATGTGGCCTGTGACCCTGGTCTACTTCTGCTATGGCTGGACGCTGTGGCTGTTCCTGAGCTGGATCCCGCAGTATTTCCTGCACAGCTACGACCTCGATATCAAGAAATCCGCACTGTTCGCATCGGGCGTATTTTTTGCGGGCGTGCTGGGCGACACCCTGGGCGGCATCATCAGCGACCGCATTCTGACGCGCACCGGCAACCTCAAGAAAGCCCGCAGCTATATGGTGGCAGTGTGCATGTTCCTGACGATGCTGGCCTTGTTGCCGCTGATGTTCACCCAGGACCGCACCCTGTCGATCCTGAGCCTCTCCGCCGGCTTCTTTTTTGCCGAAATGACGATCGGTCCGATGTGGGCCATTCCGATGGATATCTCGCCCGAGTGCTGCGGCACGGCCAGCGGGATCATGAATACCGGTTCGGCGATGGCCGCCATCCTGTCTCCGGTCATTTCTGGCTACGTCATCGACAAGACCGGCAACTGGCAACTGCCATTCATCGGCAGCATTGTGCTGATGGGCATCGGCGTGCTGCTGTCGTTCCGCATGCGCCCCGACATCAGGTTCGAACCCACGCCCCTGACCGATGCCGGCACGCGCCCTGCTACAGCAGCCAAAACCCCTGCTTGACCATGCAACCAGACGACAGACATATGACGACAAACCCCACCGCTCCCGAACAACTCGGCTATCTGCTGAGTGACGCGTACGCGCAAAAAGCCCCGCCGGTCACCGTGCCGGCGGCACTCGAACCGCAGGACGGCGCCGCTGCCTACCTGGCGCAGCGCGCTTTCCTGCAACGGCACCGTCTCGACATCGGCGGCTGGAAGATCGGCGCGAAATCCGACACCGGCCCCATCCAGGGCGCCCCTCTACCCCGCCACGGCATCCTCACTGCTGGCGCGGTCGTTGCGCGCCACGATTTTCCTGTATTCGGCATCGAAGTCGAGATCATGTTTCGCTTCAATCGCGACTTCCTGCCGGATCAGGCGCCATGCACCGAGACGGAAGTTCTCTCAAGCATCGGCGCGATCGGCACCTCGATCGAAATCGTGTCGAGCCGGCTGGCCGGGTGGCCCGATCCGCCCAAGCTGATCCAGCTGGCAGACCTGCAAAATCACGGCGCGCTGATCGTTGGCGACTTCGTCGATTACCGCCCCGACTTCGACTTCCGCAGTCCCCAGGCGCAGCTGCTGTTCAACGGCCAGGAGATTTTCAAGGGACCGGGCGCGAACCCTGCCGGCGACCCGCGCCGCTTGCTGCACTGGCTCGTCGGCCATTGCCGCACCCAGCACATCGCCCTGCCGGAGGGGACGGTCGTCACTGCGGGGTCGTACACCGGCATGTATTTTCCGACGACCGCCGGCGTGGTCAGTGGGCACATCGCGGGATTGCCAGGGATCGAGTTCTCGATCACCTGAAACGACTGCGCGCGCGGCGACTGGCCAGCCTCGTGGAAGGTCGCCGCGATTGTTGTTGTGCCGTGTGGAATCCTTGCTATAATATGCGGCTTCGTGAAAGCGAAGAAGTACACCAGGAGAGGTGGATGAGCGGTTGAAGTCGCACGCCTGGAAAGCGTGTATAGGGTCAAACCTATCGGGGGTTCGAATCCCCCTCTCTCCGCCAAAACAAAAGAAAGAGCCGCCCACTGGGCGGCTCTTTCTTTTTGGCAGAGAGAAGCAAGCCGCCTGCGCGGCTTGCGCGGGGCGCCAAGGCGGTAGATTCGAAGGGCTCGCGCGTACTCGCGCGTCCCTCTCCGAATCTACTGACTGCTTCTGCCGCGCAGCGACAGAAGCGCCGCGCGCCGTGGGCGCGCGTTTGTATCTCTGATCAGGTTTTACCTAAGCAAGCCAGCAACGAACGACCGCACCCAAACCGCCGAAACAGCGCGCCATGCAACGACAATGACATACAGAACTAGTTCAAAAATGTCTGATCGCCGGACATGCCACCTGCCCTGCCCCCCTACCCCGAAAAAATTCCGCCGTCTCATCAACAACGCGACAGAACCCTGATGTGACATTGCCGAATGTCAAACTCAAATAAGTTAATGCGAATCATTCTCATTATCATTGACAATAGAATTCCTTAAGGATATTGTGTTTACGTAGCAACATGACATTCATCTCCTTTTCATATGCCAACCATACACCCGCCCCTGTCCTATCTACAGCACTATGCCGCCGCTCAGGCACGCACCGTGCGCCAATTCGTCGAAGCGTTTTGGAACGAAGGCTATTTAAAAGGGACTATCGAGGCGGACGCCCAACAACTGCGGCTGCGCGGACTCGATGAAAAGGGACAGCCCCGCAATTACCGCATCGACATCGCCCAACAAAGCGGCTTTGACCGCCTGCGGCTGACAGGCACGCTGCGTGGCTACGGTTCCGGCGACGACCTCGCCAGCGTGGTGTCGGCACTGGTGCGGCATTTGCAGCCGGCGCCGTCGGCGCTGCGCCAGTTCATCCGTGAACTTCAGCACACGGCCCTCAACCATGCCTGGGCCATGACAGCCGTACCGCGTGCCACTCTGACCTCGGACTATCCATGGCAGGAGGCGCAGCTTGGCGACGGTCATCCCTACCATCCCTGCTTCCGCTCGCGCATCGGATTCAGCGTGCAAGACAACCTTCGTTTCGGCCCAGAGTTCGCCCAGCCCTTTGAACTGGTGTGGCTGGCTATCGCTACTGACGCCAGTGATGTCCACGCTGGCGATCATGTCGATTACGACGGCTTCCTCGCGGCACAGTTGGGCGTGGAGGAATACTGCCGACTGCGCAGACGGATCGAAGTCCAACGCCATACACAGGCCAAATACCGGCTGATGCCGGTTCATCCGTGGCAGTGGGAACACGCCACCGCACTGCATTTTTCCGACTGGTTGGCCGACGGCACGTTGTTGTACCTGGGCACCGGGAGCGACAAATGGCTGGCGCAGCAGTCGATCCGTTCGCTCAGCAGCCTGGTCGACGACCGGCGCTATAACATCAAACTGCCACTGGCCATCGCCAACAGCTCGGCCGACCGCATTTTGTCCGATCACCATGTACACAACGCGCCCATCATCTCGCGTTGGCTGGAAGACGTCTGCGGCGCCGATGACTTTCTGAACGCAGGCCGGCGACTGGCGATCCTGCCCGAGCCGGTCGGTATCACGGTGGCGGCGTCACACCAGCGCGGCGCGGCCTACGGCATGCTAGGTGCAATCTGGCGCCAGTCACCGCAATCCGTACTGCAAGCGGACGAACAGATATTCCCGATGACCGCGTTGACCACGCTGAACGTCGAAGGTGCCCTTACCATCACGCCTTGGCTCGACCAGCATGGCGTCGAGCGCTGGGTAACAGCGCTGCTGGAGGCTTGCGCGCCGCCGTTGCTGCACATGCTGATGGCGCACGGCGTGCTGCTGGAATGCCACGCCCAAAACACGCTGCTCATTCTCAGCGATGGGCTGCCGCAGCGCATCGCCATACGCGATCTGCCCGGCGGCATGCACTACCTTCGCGGCGCCACCGGCGAAGCGCAACTGGCCGGCCTGCGTGCGGCGCCATCCTACCGCAATGCCATAAATGCCAGCGCCGGCTTCCTGTGCGCCTCGCAAACCGAGGCGCGCGACTATCTGCTTGAGGTGCTGTTTTTCATCAACTTGGGTGAACTTGCGTGGTGTTTGCAGCAGCACCATGGGTATGCCGAGACGTTGTTCTGGCGCCAGGCCGCGTACACCATCGCCGGCTACCAGGCACGCTTCCCGGAGATGGCGCAGCGACACGCGCAGTTCGACCTGCTCGGCGCACGGCTGCAAATCGAATGCCTGGCGGCGCGGCGCCTGCTCGGCTGGAGCAGCCAGCAACTGCGCACGGTTCGCAGCCCGCTTCATGGCGCGGCGCATGGCATTGGCATGGAAGCTGCGGTGGCCTTTGATGATGCCAGGAGCGCCCAGTAATGAGCACAGCGACCAACGCTGCCCGTGCTGAACTACCCGCGCACGTCGTCGCGATCACTGTCGGCGGCCACTTCGGCGCCGCCTTCGCGGCGCTGTGCATGCCGCCGTTCTACGCGCAGATACTACAATCGAGTTTTGGCGGGCCTGCGCCGTCGGCGGCGCTGGCCGGCTGGTACTTCACGCTGCCGACGCTGGCCGCTGCCATCGCCAACCCGGGTTGGGGGCGCCTTGGCGACCGTATCGGAAAACGCGCATCACTGATCCGCGCCCACGCCGGCTTGTGTCTGAGCTTGGTCATCACCGGGCTGGCGCGCAGCCCGCTCGAATTTGCTGTCGGACTCACGCTGCAAGGGGTGTTGGGCGGTACATTCTCCGCCTCCAACGCCTTCCTGGCAGAGCAGCTGCCGGGGCCACGCCTGGCCGCGCTACTGGGCGTGATGCAGGCCTCGGCGCGCACTGCGCTCTTCGCCGGGCCGGCGCTTATTGGCAGCCTGAGCGGCCACACCGGGCTACTCCAGCTATTCCTGTACCTGGCGCTGTTCCCCGGTCTGGCTTGCATCGCCCTGTATTTGCTACCCGATCGCGCTGCCGTTGGCGTGCCCCGGACGGACAGCACCGAAGGCCAACCCGATACGCCAGCGCTGACCAGGGCCGATGCCGACGCGGTCGCCATCGCCGCCTGCGGCATACGCGCCGCCAGCCTGTATTTGCTGCAAGCGCTGTTTGCGGCCGGCACGGTGCTGTCCTATCCCTACTTTGTCACCGATCTGTCAGAGCGGCTGCAGATCGGCGCCGCCACCGCCGGCCTCCTTTTTGGTTTGCCGCACGCGCTGTTCCTGCTACTGGCCTGGCCGCTAGGCCGGCGCATGCAGGCCTGTGGCGCGCGCACCAGCCTTGGCCGCTACGCCGCCCTCACCTGCGCAGGTTTGTTGCTGCAAGCGTTGACAACTTCGTTGGCGACCATGGTCGCCGGCCGCATCGTAATGGGTGTGGGCATGACCGGCGCCTACCTCGCTATAAATACCCTGGCGGCGGCAAGCTCCAACGCCGCCCGCGCTGGCAGCCACTTCGGCAACCTGGAAGGCGCTAACAAATGGGGAGCTGTGTGCGCCGGCCTGCTGGCCAGCGTACTGGCACCAACGCTCGGCTATGCCGCGCCACTGTGGCTCAGCGCCGCGCTGGTGGCCACCGTATTTATATCGTTGAAATGGAAACTGCTATGAGCTTCCCCCTGTCCGCTAGCCATTTGCGGCCCGACCCGGCACAAGCCCCGCGCTTCGCCGAACAACAGCACAGCCGCCTCTTGATCAATTGCTACGCGCGCGAAGTGGCGATGCAGGAGCACACTTTGGCGGTGCTGCCGGCGCCACGCGGCGCCCGCCACGCGGCCATGCCGCCTCACTATCGCGGCCAGGTGCTGGAAATAGCGTTGCCGCGGGTCGACAGTCGCCTGTGCGTCGGCGTGCTGCACGTCTCTCCCACCGCAAACTTCGATTACACCACCGACGTCTACCTGCGCAGCGGCGACCAGGCTTGGCGCCAGGCAGGCTGGCAGGACGTTGCTCGCCTGATCATAGAGGATCTCTCGCGCCGCGCCAACACGCCATTCAATAACGAGCTGCTACAGCAGATCGGTGACAGCATCGCCACCATGAGCGACGTGCTGGAACGCCATCAGAACACGCCACGGGTGCCGGGCCAGTTGCCGTCGACACCGCTGCAAAACTACATAGAGAGCGAACAAGGGCTGCTCACCGGCCACCCATTTCACCCGGCGCCAAAGAGCCGCTCCGACTGGTCGCCGGCCGAACAGCGCGTCTACTCGCCCGAACACAAGGCCAGCATGCGCCTGCACTATTTGCAGATACCACAGCAGTGGCTGCACAGCGACAGCGTCGACAACGGCGACCTGCGAGGCTTGCAACTGGAAGGCATCACGCCCGATGACGGCAGCGCGATCGTGCCGCTGCACCCATGGCAGGCTGGCTGGATGCGGCGGCAACCACGCATCGCGGCGGCGCTGCGCAGCGGCGCCATGCGCGACCTCGGCGTGCATGGCAGTCCGTTCCACACCACCGCCTCGGTGCGCACCCTTCTGGCGCAAGACGCGGCGACGTTCATCAAACTGTCGCTCAATATGCGGATCACCAACTGCATCCGCAACAACGCCCGCCATGAACTGCAAAGCGCGCTGACCGGCACGCGGCTGTATCGCGCCTTGCGCGACGACATGCTCGTGCGCTTCCCCGGTTTCCATGTGCTCGAGGAGCGCGCCTACGTGACCGTCAACATGCCCGGCGCAGACACCGAAATGGACGACAGTTTCGGCGTACTGTTGCGCGAAGGCGTGGCCGGGCTGCTGCGCCAGCAGTTGCAGCCGGTTGTGTGCGCCGCCTTATTCGGCAACGGCGTCCAGGGCCGCCAGCGCGTGTTCGCGCTGATCGAGCGCTACGCGCTGCACAAAGGTCTACGACTGGAGCAAGCAACGCGCGACTGGTTCGCGCGCTACGCCCAGGCGGCGGTACATCCGACTCTGTATCTGCTGTTCGAGCACGGCATGGCGTTCGAGCCGCACATGCAAAATACCCTGATCGGCCTGGACACCCAAGGCGCGCCCGCCAGCTTCGTCGTGCGCGACCTGGAACTGACGCGGTTGGCGCCGGCTGCACACCATCTGGTCCAGGCCATGGCGCTGGAGCCTGCCACGCTGGAAACGTTGTGCTGCAGCGAGGAGCGGGCCTGGATCCGCATCAGCTACTGCCTGTTCGTAAACAATCTGTGCGAGGTCATCACCACCATCGCCAACGGCAACCACGGCCTGTATCTGTGTCTGTGGGGCGTGCTGCGCGATACGCTGCAAAACTACCTCGCGCAATTTCCCCATCCTTCCGCGGGTCGCCGCATTCAGGGGCTACTGGCGGGGGAACCCCTGCTGGCCAAAGGTAATTTACTGACGCGCTTCATGCGCCAGGCCGACCGGCAGGCCAGCTATCTTCCCCTGTATCACCCGCTCGGCGTAGTCAATAGCGCCGCCGCGTCCTTATAAAACCAACGATATCAATCCTATGCTTACTTTCTGCCCAAAACTCAAACCGCTGTCACTGCTGCTGGCAGGTCTGTTCGTCATTCAAGCCGGCGCCCACGCGCAGGAGCCGCAAATCGTGCAACAGGTGATAGTGAAAGGCAGCGCCGACGGCGCCGCCGTCATCGCGAGGGGCACCAAGACCCAGGGCAGTGTGCTCGATACACCGCAATCGGTCACCGTAGTGACCCAGGAGAGCTTGCGCAACCGCTCGGCACTGACCAGCAAGGATGCGCTGG
Source organism: Pseudomonadota bacterium (assembly GCA_030853745.1). Lineage (GTDB taxonomy): Bacteria > Pseudomonadota > Gammaproteobacteria > Burkholderiales > Burkholderiaceae_D > JALYUM01. The sequence goes on from JALYUM010000161.1 coordinate 29,561, forward strand.
ATTACGTCAGCAGTGTGGTGGCCGGCCAGGGCGAGGGACGCCGCGACGAATTCTATATCCGTGGCTTCTACTCACTGCGCGACACCACGCTCGATGGCGTGCGCGATGACACCCTGTACGCGCGCGACCTGGCCACGGTCGAGCAGATCGAAGTAATCAAGGGCGCGGCGGCGGCACTGTACGGGCGCGGTTCGGCTGGCGGAATAATCAACCGGGTCAGCAAGCAACCACGCGCCAAACAGGAAACCGAAATCACCGCAACGCTGGGCTCGGGAAATGAACGGCGCGTGAGTGTGGACGCCGGTGGCGCCCTCAATGAGCAGCTCAACGCGCGCCTGATCGCTGTCTACGACCAGGGCGACAGCTATCGAGACGTAGTCGAACATACCCGCAAGTTGTTGGCGCCGTCGGTGAAATGGAAGCTGACGCCGGACACAGCGCTGCTGTTGCAGGCCGAGGTGCAGCGCGAGGATCGCACCCCTGACCGCGGCGTTCCGTCGCTGAACGGCCGCCCGGTCAACGTCGACCCGTCCACCTTCTACGGCGAAAAGTACGACTACACCAGCACCGATAGCGACATGGGCAAGGCCAGGCTGGAGCACCGCGTCAACGATCAACTAAACTTGACCAATACCCTGAAGTACAGCCGCACCGACCTTGACGGAGTGAACACCCGTAACCGCCGTGTCAACGCCAACGGCACAGTGTCGCGCCAGATTACCTACTTCCCACAAAATCAACGCAACCTTATCAACCAGACCGAGCTGACCTACACCGGCAACGGCCACGCAGTGCTGGTTGGTCTGGAATTGTCGACGCAAAAGCGCGATTTGGTGACAGCGCAAACCGGCATAGCCTTTCCGGTAAGCCTGTTCGCGCCGCAGCATGTGCTGCCGATGCCGCAGCTTGGCGCCTTACCTGTGTCGCTGAACAACGGCTTTGTCGCCAAGACTCAAGGCCTGTATATGCAGGACCAGATCAACCTGGCACCACAGTGGAAAGCGCTGGCCGGCGTGCGCGTCGACCGCTTCGAGCAAGAGCAAACCAACCATTTGACCAATGTGTTCAGCGAACGCACCGACACCAAGGCCTCGCCGCGCGCGGGCTTGGTGTATCAGCCAGTCGAAGGCCAGTCTTGGTATGTCAACGTGGGCCGCTCCTACTCGCCGGGCGGCGGCGATTTGCTCTATACCGGCAATACGGCGCTGTCGCAAGTCAAGCCTTTGCAGACCGACTTGGAAGAAGTCGGCTACAAGCAGGACTGGCTAGATGGAAGGTTCTTTACCACGGCCTCGCTATTTCGCATCGAGCAGCGCAACCAGCTGACGCAGGACCCTGCAGATCCAACCGGACTAAGCCAGCTACAGGTGGGCAAGCAACGCAATCAGGGTGTGGAATTGGGGCTGCAAGGCACGCTGTGGCATGGTGGCCGCGTAAACGCCGCCTATACCTACAACGATGCGCGCATTGTTGCTTCAAACGATATCCCGGCTGGCAACCGCGCCGAGATGACCGCGCGCCACCGCGCCAGCATCTGGTTCGACCAGGAGATCAGCCAAGCGTGGAGCGCGGGCGTTGGCGTGCTGCTCAATAGTGACCAGTTCGCGCTGTCCGACAACACGGTGCGCCTCCCGGGCTATGGCCGCGTCGATGCGGCACTGACCTATCGCCAAAAGCAGTTCGACGTACGTTTCAAGGTCAACAACATCGGCGATGCTCGCTTCTACGAATCGGCCATCAACAATGTGCAGATCCAGCCGGGCGCGCCGCGCAGTGCAAGCGTCATTGTCAGCACACGCTTTTAAAGCAGGCTAGCTGTTCAGCGGGCTCCGTCGCGTTGTTATACGAACAGAAAGTTCCACACGTTGTTGTCGAGGTAGAAGTCAGGAAGAGGTAATTTCACTTGAGTGCTCTATGCCGTGGTCTAATTTGTTCGGACACCTCAATAGGTGGAAAATGCACTACCCCGTCGATCAGCTGCTTGGCATACAGCATTTCGTTTGTGCCGTATTGGCCAAACGCTGCGCTATGAACAAGATGCGTGGCCAACGCGGTCACGGTCACGCCACGTACTTGGGGATAGCTGGCAATGGCACCGCTGGCATAATTTTGTGTCCCGAAGTGCCCGCGCGTCTCAGCATTGTCATGCGTGCGCAACGTAGTGCCGTCCATCGCATACAGCATCAGACCTTTGAAGACATAGGCACGACGATCCTGACTGCACCAATGCTGAGCTGAGTGTTCGAACAGCCATTTCAACGGATCTGAACCGAGGCGCTGGCGTGCTTGGGCAGCGGCGCTCTTGCTGACAAAAGGAGTCTGTGCATCCGGCACGGCCAAGCCGAGCGTATCGAGCACTTCACTGATCGACTGGTGACGAAAAAGTGCCAAAGCCACCATCAGCCAGACTACTTGCTCAGCCGGCAAACGCCGATGACGGATGCTTGATGCCTCTGTCATCTGCACCGCTTCTTCAATCCACTCGACAGGTAAATGCTCTCCAAGCCGGCGCCAATCCGGCGTGTCAAGGTGGTTGGCAAGGAAGTGGAGGGAGTTGTCAATCATCGCTGGGCAGGTTAACAGCCTGCCCAAGAGTTACAAGCCCCAAATAAAAATGCCGCTCAGTCTTAACTGAACGGCATTACGCTCAGTGGGCGGCTTTTTCTTTTTGGCAGAGAGAAGCAAGCCGCCTGCGCGGCTTGCGCCGGGGATTCGAAGGGTCTCGCCTACTGGCGCGGCCCTCCCCGAATCGGCCATTTGCTTCTGCCGCGCGGCGACAGAAGCGCCGCGCGCCGTGGGCGCGCGTTCGTTCTCTCCGATCAGGTTTTATCTAAGCTAGCCAGCAACGAACGACTGCACCCAAGCCGCCGAAATGGCGCGCCATGCAACGACAATGACAATCAGAACTAGTTCAGAAATGTCGGATCGCCGGACCTGACCCCTGCCCGTGTGCTGATCCCCTGCCCCCCTGTGTCACGCTAGTTGTCACCTCACTTTTTAGGAGACAACATGAGTAAAGTGTATTCTGACGCCTTCATCGAGCAAGCCTTGATCAAGGTTTATTCTCGCGGCAAACGCACCGTGCAAGAC
>JALYUM010000200.1 GCA_030853745.1 Pseudomonadota bacterium
TGGCGCCGGGCAGCGTCCACGTCAACATGGCGACGGTCTCGGTGGCGTTCGCGCGCGAGATGGCGGCGCTGCACGTCGCGCGCGGCGTCGGCTACGTGGCGGCGCCGGTGCTGGGCCGGGTCGATGTGGCGGCCGCCGGCAAGCTGAATATCCTGGCCGCCGGTGCTGATGACATCATCGCGCGCGTGCAACCGCTGTTCGATTTACTCGGCCAGAAAACCTGGCGCTTCGGTACCGACCCCGAGCAGGCGAATGCCGTCAAACTGGCATGCAACCTGACGCTGGCATGCGCCATCGAAGCGATGGGCGAGGGCGCGGCGCTGGCTGGTGCGCATGGCATCCCGGCCGCCAGCTTCATCGACCTGATCACCAGCACGCTGTTTGCCGGATCGCCTGTCTACAAGGGCTATGGCGGCATGATTGCCGAAGACCGTTACAGCCCGGCGGGTTTCAAATTGTCGTTGGGGCAGAAGGATGTACGCCTCGCCGTCGAGGCAGGCCACGCGCATGGCTTGCCGCTGGCCTTTGGCGCTGCGCTGCAAACGGTGCTGCAGGGTGCCGTCGACCAGGGCGATGCAGATCTCGACCTGGCGGCGTTGGGCAAGCATGCGGCCCGCCGCGTGAAATAACGTGGCGCGTTACGGTGTGCTGTCACCGCGCTGCACGGCGATGGCCCCCGCATCGACGCCATCCGACTGACGAGTCGTGCGGGTTATTTTGAGGCTTGCACGGGTCGGTCAGGACTTCAGAAACGCCAGCAAATCCGCGTTCAGCTTGTCCTTGTGCGTCGCCGGAATCCCGTGCGGCGCGCCTTCGTACACGTGCAGCGTCCCTTGCGGCAGGATCTCCACCGAGCGGCGGCCGGCGGCGTCGATCGGCACGATCTGGTCATCGTCGCCGTGCACCACCAGCGTAGGCACGGTCATTTTCTTCAGGTCATCGGTAAAGTCGGTTTCCGAAAACTGCTTGATGCAGGCATACGCCGCGTGAATGCTGCACTGCATGCCCTGCAGCCAGAACGTCTCGCGCAAGCCTTCCGATACCTTGGCGCCAGCGCGGTTGACACCGAAGAACGGCAGCGTCAGGTCGCGGAAGAATTGCGACCGGTCGGCCTGCACGCCGGCGCGAATGCCGTCGAACACGGCAATCGGCAAGCCACCCGGATTGGTGGGCGACTGCACCATCTGCGGCGGGACCGCCGACACCAGCACGGCTTTTGCCACGCGGCCGGTGCCATGGCGGCCGATGTAGCGCGCCACCTCGCCACCACCGGTCGAGTGGCCGACCAGCGTCACATGGTTCAGGTCGAGCGTGTCGAGCAGCGTGCCCAGATCGTCGGCATAGGTATCCATGTCGTTGCCGTGCCATGGTTTGCCCGACAGTCCATGCCCGCGGCGGTCGTGCGCAATGACGCGGTAGCCGTGGTGGGCCAGGAACATCATCTGGTCTTCCCAGGCGTCGCCCGACAATGGCCAGCCGTGGCTGAACACCACCGCCGGTCCGGTGCCCCAGTCGGTAAAGTGAATGATGGTGCCGTCGCGGGCAGTGATGCTGTCGATGGTGCGTGCGGTCATGATGGGTCCTTGAGTGGGTGAGTGAAAATCGGGCAGGTGACAATCGCGCTGGCCTCGAACGCTGCTAACCAGACCAACGGTGACGTCCCAGACAACGGGCTACATTCAAACAACGGGTGCCGTTCAAAACGCAAAGCAGCTGCACCCCAGCGCGCCCCAGAAACTGCCATGGCTGGTCACCGGCACCGGCGATGTGCGCGCGACATCGTGCGCGTGCGCGTGGACTGCGCAAGCGCCCTGGCACTGGTGCGGCAGTTTCATGGCGGCTTGCGGTGCAGCTTTTCTGTAGTGTCCCGGCACCTTTGCCACCGGCGACCAGTCGGGCAGCACGGGAATGGCCGGCGGTCCGAGCGCGGTGAATTCAGCCTGGCCGAATACCACCTTGCCGCCGACGATGGTGAGCACCGATTCGATGGCCTGGATGGCATCTTCCGGCACACTGAAAAAATCGGCGGACAACACTGCCAGGTCGGCCAGCATGCCTTCTGCGATGCGGCCCTTCTTGCCCTGTTCGCTTGAAAACCATGCGCTGCCGCTGGTCCAGAGTTCCAGCGCGGTGTCCCGCGACAGGCGGCTGGCCGTGTCGTACAGGCGCAGGCCACCGACAGTGCGGCCCGACACCAGCCAGTACAGCGCAGTCCACGGGTTGTAGCTGGCCACGCGGGTAGCATCGGTGCCGCCACCCACCGGAATGCCGGCTTCCAGCATGCGCTGGATTGGCGGCGTCGCCTTCGCGGCGTCGGCGCCATACCGCTCGACGAATGCCTCGCCCTGAAACGCCATCCGGTACTGGATGGCGATGCCGCCGCCGAGCGCTTTGACGCGGTCGATATTCTTGTGCGAGATGGTTTCCGCATGGTCGAACATCCATGTCAGGCCATTGAACGGGATGTCCCGGTTTACCTTTTCGAATACGTTCAGCATGCGCTCGATCGATTCGTCGTACGTCGCGTGCAGGCGGAACGGCCAGCGCTGTTCCACCAGGTGGCGCACGACTTTTTCCAGTGCGTCTTCCATGCCGGGTTCCAGATCGGGACGCGGCTCGACGAAGTCTTCGAAGTCGGCCGCCGAAAACACCAGCATCTCGCCGGCGCCGTTGTGGCGGTAGTAGTCGGTGCCCTGGCCGGGCTTCACCATGCCGGTCCACCTGGTGAAGTCCTCCAGTTCACGGCCCTTGTTTTGCGTGAAGAGGTTGTAGGCAATGCGGATTGTCAGCTGATCGTCCCTGGCCAGTTGGTCGACGACGGCGTAATCGTCCGGGTAATTCTGAAAGCCGCCGCCGGCATCGATGGCGCTGGTCAGGCCGAGGCGATTGAGTTCGCGCATGAACTGGCGGGTGGAATTCACCTGCAGGTCGAATGGCAGCGTGGGCCCCTTGGCCAGCGTGGCATACAAAATCATCGCGTTCGGGCGCGCCAGCAGCAGGCCGGTGGCATTACCCGCACGGTCCCTGACAATTTCGCCACCCGGCGGATTGGGCGTGTCCTGGTTGTAGCCAATCACGCGCAGCGCGGCGGCGTTGAGCAGCGCGCGGTCGTACAGGTGCAGCACGAACACCGGCGTATCCGGCGCCGCCGCATTCAGGTCGGCGATGGTGGGCATGCGTTTTTCGGCAAACTGAAAGCTGTTCCAGCCGCCGACCACGCGTACCCATTGCGGGTTCGGCGTGCGCGCCGCCTGGTCCTTGAGCATGCGCAGCGCATCGGCCAGCGACGGCACGCCTTCCCAGCGTAATTCGAGGTTGTAATTCAGCCCGCCGCGGATGACATGGATGTGCGAATCGTTCAGACCCGGGATGACGGTGCGGCCATGCAGGTCGATCACGGCCGTGGCCGGGCCGCGGTGGCGCATCACCTCGTCGGCGTCGCCGACGGCGATGAATCTGCCATGGTCGATCGCAACCGCCGAGGCTTGCGGGTTGGATTTGTCAACGGTATGGAAACAGCCGTTGACGAGGATGAGTTGCGCGAGGGTGGCCGGTTCAGTCATGGAATCGCTTCGATCAGGGTGAAAGGCGTCGTTCACCAGCATGCAACCGACCGCGCCAACACCAATGCCAGCCACGCGCGGCCAGCACCCGTTGATAATCGCCGACAACGAGCACAGACAGGCGTGCATGCAGAGAGGGTGGACGGGTTCATGCGCAGCGCCTCGATGGAATTCACGAGACCATTGTTAGCGCGACATTGCGCCTGCGTCCAGCGATATTTGTGGAGACGCGCCGCATCAGGGCACTGGTCGCACAGCGTGAAGTCGGCGTGTATCAGCGTGATGTCAGCGTGATGTCGGCTTGATACCAGCGTCCGCATCGGCGCCAACGCGTGCCGGCACTGGCCATGTGGGAGGGTGCAAACGTGCGTATGTGCGCTAGCATCGGCACTGCAGGCACAACCGGAGAATGACGCATGATGATGAATAACCGCAATCGCACCCAGAGCATCGCGCTGGGATTTTTGGCCGGCTACGTCGACACGCTGGGCTTCATTGCGCTGTTCGGCCTGTTTACCGCGCACGTCACGGGCAACTTCATCCTGATCGGGGCATCGCTGGCCAATCCGGGCGGCATGTCGATCCTGCTGAAACTGCTGGCGTTCCCGGCGTTCATTGCGGGCGTCGGCGTAACGCCGCTGCTGATTGCCTGGTGCACGGCGCGCCAGGTGCGCCCGCTGCCGCTGGCATTCGGCTTGCAGCTGGTGCTGCTGGCAGCGTTCATGCTGTTTGGCATGGCGGCCATGCCGCTGGGCGCTACGCCAGGCCACCTGGCGATGGCGGCCGGCCTGTGTGGCGCCGCGGCGATGGGCGTGCACAGCGCCACCAGCCGCCTGCTGCTGGCCGAACTGGCGCCCACGTCGATGATGACGGGGAACGTCACGCAGGTCGTCATCGACACCGTTGCATGGCTGCGCGGCGAACGTGGCGCCGGTATCGGCGCGCGTTGCGCCAGGTTCGTCTGGCCGGTGCTGGCGTTCGGCATCGGCTGTATCGGTTCCGCGTTTGCCTGGCATGCGTCCGGCTTCGTCGCGCTGTGCGTGCCGCTGCTGATCCTGGCAGTACTGATCGCCTTAGACGTGATGGCGCCTGCATGACCAGCAGGTGGCGAACGCCATGGCATCAGCGGAATCATGGTCAGGACCCACAAGCGCAAGGTGATGGAAAAGATGCAGGCGCGTTTGCGGCCCCACCCGGTGTGCACTGCCGACCGCCTGCAGATCGTCAGCACGCGCCATCGCTGAGCATTGTTACCGAACCGCCGAACTGCCGAACCGCTCACTGCGGCTAAAATGGCGCCATGACCGATCTCACACCTGCATTACCGAAGCTGCCATTCCGCGCCACACTCGACGAGTCGTGCGCGTGGATGCTCGAACAAACCGGCACTCCCTGGAACCTGGCGCGGCTCGTCGAACACGGCCTGACACCATACGTCTGGCTGGACTACGACGCTGCTTACCCCGAACTGTTTGGCGAAGCGAACGGCGGCTATGCGGCGCCGATCTTTTTCGAAGACGATATCGCGCGCATGGTGGCGGGTAGCGACGATGTGCTCATCACCATCACCAAGGATGCCTATAAAATCGTCGCGCGCCTGCCCGAGCCGGGTTTCCGGCGCCAGTGGCACGAGCTGCGCTTTCTCGGCAAGGAGCTCGAGCGCCTGGTCGGCAAGCTGAAACATGCGGCCGCGGCGCCGCCGCCGAAAGTGGCAACGGCGCAGGAGTCGAAAGCCGGGATCAACGGCGCGCAGGTGATGACGGCGTTTGCGGGCATGGTCAGGATCGACCTGCAGCAGGCGTTGAATGAAGCGGGCGGGGTGTTTGGCGACGAGGGCGCGCGCGTCAAGGCGAGCGTGAAACGGGGGAAAGCGAATACCGTGTGGAATCCGATTACGCTGGCACTGGGTTTAAACGATGTCTACCGCGTGCCGCTCGGCCAGCTGAAGCGCGCTTTTGCGGCGCACGCATTCCTGCATGAGTGGCAATATGAGTGGGACCAGACGCTGGCGCTGTTGGGTAAATAGCGCCAGCGCAGCGGGCTTACGGGGTGTAACCGGGTCGGGCGCGCTGCGCTGGCAGCGATCCGGTTTGCTGTCCCGGACCAGGGACATCAGCAAAATGAGCCAGTCGATCATGGGAATCAGGCCCGGCAAGTGCATTCAGCCGCTGCGCTCAGTGTCGTGCAAGCGCCGGCAGGCGACGGCAATGCTGGGTAAAAACAGCACCAGGTGACCACCACCACCAGCCTGCACCAGGCCGACGGTTATTTCGCAACCGACGCGGCTGAATCCTGCATACGGTGCAGCACCAGGCGTGCAGCCGAAATGCTGTTAGTCGACATCGGTTTGATTTATCCTTCGGCCTGATAAAAAAATGCCGGAGACGCAAGCCTTGAACACGACTGAAATTTTTTTGCTGGCGATGCTGCTGATCTTCACCATTCCGTACCTGATCTGGCGGTTGGGGAGGACCGATTACTGGGCGCCATTGGTGGTGGTGCAGATTTTGACGGGCATTCTGCTTGGCCCAGGCGTACTCGGGCGCGCTTTTCCGGCGTACTACAGCTTCGTGTTCAACCCAGTCGTCACCGGCGCGCTGAACGGCATCGCGTGGTGGGCGGTGATGGTGTTTGTCATGCTGGCCGGAATTGAGCTCGACCTGAAAGCCGCGTGGCAGCACCGCCGCGAAAGCAGCATCACCGCGGTGCTGGCGCTGGGCGTGCCGCTGATCTTTGGCAGTATTGCCGGCGCGGGTCTGCTTCAGTACGCCGGCTGGATGGGCGCCCACGCCATGCCGTGGCAATTTGTCGTCGGCATCGGCATGGCATGTGCGGTGACGGCACTGCCGATCCTGGTGCTGCTGATGGAAAAGCTGGATATCTTGCGCCAGCCAATTGGCCAGCGCATCCTGCGGTATGCCAGCCTGGACGACATCGCCATCTGGGGCGTGCTGGCGCTGATTTTGCTGGACTGGCACCGCGTCGGACGCCAGCTGGCGTTTCTTGCCATCTTCGCCATCGCCACGGCATTGTTCCGCCGTGCGATGGCGAAGTTGCAGGAAGCCGACCGCTGGTACGTGGCATTGATATGGCTGGCTGCGTGCGCTTTCGGCGCCGACTGGTCGGGCCTGCACTTCATGGTGGGCGCTTTTCTGGCCGGTGTGGTGATGGACGGCCACTGGTTCGAGCAAAAGAAGATGGACTTGTTGCGCAGCCATGTGCTGCTGGTGATGATGCCGGTGTACTTCCTCAGCACCGGCCTGCGTACCAAGTTCGGCGTCGGCGGCGCGCTTGGCATGGAAGCGGTATTCATCGCGGCCGCGGTGCTGCTGGTGGCGTCGGTCAGCGGCAAACTGATCGGCACCCAGCTCGCTGGCAAAATTTTAAAATGGGCACCGGGAGAGGCGGGCATCATCGGCTGGCTGCTGCAGACCAAGGCCCTGATCATGATCATTTTCGCCAACGTGCTGCTGGATAAGCAGATCATCACGGCCGAGACATTTACTGCCTTGCTGCTGATGGCTGTGGCCAGCACGATGCTGACGGTGCCGATGGTGTATCCACGGTTGCAGCGGCGTTGATCATTACCTCTTCCGATAGCGGGAGCATTCCAGCCGAATAATGTGCCAGTGTATTTTTTAGTGTTTGGCAGTGCAGAAAGCCGATTTTGCCGAATCGGTGCGAATCCGTGCGAGACGGCGCAAGTGAAAGTACTGTTAATGCAGAAGATGGCGCTCGTCTTTCGCCGCTATATTAACAATGCAATAACATTATTCTGTCGGATATCGTAATTAAACGCATGATTGCTCTGCCCGGTATCATGCGGTTGTTAAGAACTAATTAAGGCAAACGGTGCAGGAGGAAAATTCGTGCAATAAATCAGAACGATTGTAAAGCCGTGTAAATCTTTTATTTCAGCAGCTTTTATTCTTGTGGGGGGAGAAAAGAATGATGATATTCTCCAGTGACGGCACGCGTTTGCAGCGCAGGATCGCAGGACCGCATGGCGGCGGCATAGTGCGCGGTGTGGACTGGAAGCACGCAATACAGTGGCCGGTTACGCAAATCGGGTATGATGAGCAATACCGCATTCGCATGCCATATTATTTTCTGATGTTTTCTTTTTTTTTGAAGGCCTGACCATGCACGATCTGTCGACATATTCCCTTTCCAAATTGCGCGCACTTGAAGTGCAAGTTATCGACGAGCTGAAAACCCGTCATTACTTGAGTGTCAGTAAAGCGCGCGAACAGATTCTGCATATCGCTCAGAGCGCAGGCATTTCGGTCAAGGAGCTGATGTCGGGTAAATCGGTGCCACGCGCCAAGTCGGCGCCAGTCGGTGCCAAATACCGCAATCCAGACGACGCTTCGCAGGAATGGAGCGGCCGCGGTCGCCAGCCAAACTGGATCAAGGCATGGACTGCTTCGGGTAAAAGCATCGAAGACACCAAAATCTGATTGATAGCCGCAAGGCCTGTCACATATTAAAAATGCCGGTGGTGCTTGCAACAAGCACCGCCGGCATTTTTTATGGAGTGAGGCGTCCTGTTCCCGAGTAGAGGCAGCGGCTTGAATGTACAACAGTGTCTTATCAATAAGAAAACTATTGGTCTCGCCGGACTGTTGCGGCATCCGGTATCAAGCAAACAATTATTCAGCTGGCAAAAAGCTTCAGTAAAGCGACGGCTGGCGTAGCAGCCCCGATGCGACGATTTGCCTGAGCAGCTTCCAGAACCTCGACGAGTTCGTCGTATTTGTCGGCCTGGCGGTCGTTGAGATTAGTCATGTTCATACTCCAGCGGGGGAACGTACGGTAATTGGCTGGCTCGTTATAAAGAATACGTGAATTTTTATGGCGCGGATCCAGCTCGATTTTTTGATAGAGTTTTTCGAGCGTCGATTCCGGTCCTTCCAGCACCTGCAGAAACCAACCGCCGTTATAAAACAAACTTCCGGTAACATCGAGTGGTGCGTTGTTGGTTTTGGCTTTTTCCTGAATGACTGCCAGATCGGCGGGAGACATTTTGCGAACAGCCTGACTGACATAGACGAGTTGATTGATTGACATTTCAGTATTCTTTATGTTTGGAAACAAAGAAACTATAGCCAAGCGGCAACAAATTGTCGAGAAAATAGTTCTGGGAGGAAAGTCGAACAGTGGTTCAAACCAGGTGCGGGGAGAATGTTAAAAAACGCTCGATGCGGCGCGTCGCAGCGTCGGTTCGACGTGACGGGCCATTGCGCCTAAAAGCAAGTGGGATTGACGTATCAACTGGGGTGGGAGTGACGCGCGAAAACCGCGCATCGGCACAGAAAGGATGGGAGCGGCGGTGCAATACGTGGACTGCGTTGAACTAATTCGTGGTGCCCGGAACCGGAATCGAATAGAAGAGTGACGACGACCGGTAAAATCGTCCATATGGACGCAACCATGGACGCAAAAATCGTTATGTCAGCGGTTCGGTTCAAGGGTTGTAGGGGCCAGATTAGTCTTTCCGTTAGGTAACAAGCAACATGAATTTATTTCTGCGTCGGTCTACTCTTCGCTTTTGTTGTTTATTCAGCTACAATCGTTTGACGGGGCGGTGCCGCATTCGAACTCGCGGCGCAGTGGCACGCCTGGATGCTCAGACCACCCATAGGAAAAAATGGCAAAAACTACTCAATCCCTGATGTTCAGGGCGATACTTGAGCAAGGTAGGTTTAACGCCCATGTTACAAGATTCGTGAGCGAACTAGCTCTGAGGCTTGACATCCCAGAAGGTTCGCCTGAACTTGAGACAATTACTCTGATGACTAAGTCCAATGCCGATGTTATAAAAAATCTACAGGCGATTGTCGATCTGATGCAGGAAGAGCGAAATGGCTGATAGAAAATTAACTTTGGTAGAAAATGCCGCCGAACAAACTGAAAAGCTTCGCCAGATACAGGAAGACGTTGACAAAACCGCGTCACGACCCAATCATGCACCGATGACAGACCTGACCCGCCAAGAAGTAGACGCCAAATTTGCCGCATCTGAGGCGAAGGTAGGCGAGCGCTTGGCGACCTTTGACGCCAGCATCAAAACCGGATTTGCGGACATTCGCTCCGAGTTTTCCGCTATGCGAGCCGACTTTGCCAAGATGCAGACCGACGGGCATAAAGGAACTATCGACCTATTTAAGTGGGGAACTGCCCTGCTTGTCTCGCTCGCCTCGGTCACTGTCGCCATCATCGTATTCATCGTGAACACTGCGCTCAAGGCTCCGCAGCCGTCCGCACAGCAGGCAAGCGCAAAAGTAGCCACTACTCAGCCATCAACCCAAACTTCCGCCGCCCCGGCACCGGCGCCAGTCAAGCCTTAGCCGCTCGACTATTGCAACGTCAGCCCGCCCAGCGCGGGTATTTTTTCGCTTGGGATTGCCGAACTATTTCGAACGCCGAATGCACGCGCGGGCGGCGCTCTCCCGAGCCAGGTCGCGAAGCTGTCGGTCAACGTCCAGCTGAAGGGCCTTTGCGTCTCGCCGGCCGCGTGATGCCCCTGAAGCGTGCTAATGAGATCGAAGCGAAGTTCAGCATCCCACGCGGTCGCCTAGCGAACCCCAAAATCTTGAGGCTGATCACGGGCCCAGCCGCCTAGATCTATTTATGGATTCCTTTATTTACGTCGCTTATCGGACCGGCGCAGGATTTTTGCGCGCTGGCGAAACGCATATTTCCACAATCCGCGGCTGGGCCCCCCTCGTCATGACGCGCACGCCTCAACTTGAGGACGGCTTCGTCCGCATTGCCAATGAGCTGTTGGAAGCGATCCTGGGTTTCGACCTTTCGCATCGCGAGCAATCCGTGGTGCTGACCATCATCCGCAAGACCTACGGTTACGGCAAGAAGGAAGACGACATCTCGGCCGCTCAGATTGGTGACATGTGCGGCATCGCGCGCACCCATGTCACCAATGCCCTCAACCAGCTGGCGCAGCGCAACGTCATAACGAAGCGCACCGGGCGGTTCGGATCGATCATCGGCATCCAAAAAGACCACCGCAAATGGATCAGTCAGCAGCAACTGAAATCGATTGGCGCTAGTACCGAATCGGTACAGGGGTGTACTGAATTGGTACATGTACCGAACCAGTACGTAGCTAGTACCGAATCGGTACAGGTCGATAGTACCGAATCGGTACACACAAAAGACAACCTTCCAAAAGACAACCACCAACAGAAAAGTTCTTGCGCTCCGCTTGGCGAGATCGATCCGGAAATCGCAATCCCAGCAGGCCGACTAGGCCGGGCCACGACGGATGCGAAAGCCGAACTGCAAAACCGGTTCGAACGTTTCTACGCTGCTTATCCGAAAAAGCGTTCGCGGCAGGCCACCGGTGTCGCCTCCTTCATGCAGAAAGAAATCCTGACCAACAAGCTGCGTGCGTTTGCCGACTTCGCCATGTCCAACCCGGCCACCGCGCCGTTGATCGACACGCGCGAGCTTCTGAACCAGACTTGGGATGCCATGGAGATCGGCAAAGAAAGCCCGATCCTCAAGGAAGAAGGCGAGCAGGAAATTCCGCCCCAGGTCCAGCAGCAGATGCAGGCGCTGCAGGAGCAAGTCAAGCAGATGGGCGAGGCGCTGAACAACGCGCATGCGGAAGTCCAGAAGCTGGAAGCGGAGCAGGAAATCAAGGAGCGCGAGATCGCAGTCAAGGAACAGGACTCTGATACGAAGCGCATGGCCGTTGTGGCACCTGCCATGACGCCAGAAGAAATCGAGGCGCTGGTGATGCAGACCATCGAACGCCTGATGGCTGCGCCGCCCCTGGGCGAACCGGCGCCGCGTACGCCCGAAGAAAGCCAGGCGATCATGGATTTCCACGACCACATGATGCAGGCACCGGGCGAGCCACCAGGCGAGGCGCCGCCGGCCGGAGCGCCGCAGATGGAAGAGCAGCCGCCTGAAGCGGCTATTTTTTTGCCTGCAGAAACGGCGCCGGTCGCCGATGAGGGTATGCCGCAATGAATTTCGACGCGCGGCTAACCCAGATCAACGCCGGTCTGGCGGGTATCCAGCCCGTCTGGCCGGCGCTGTGCCACGAAATAAACCTGCTCGTCGCGGACCTCACGCTCGCACTGATCAGCCAGAACAACGAGGAAACGCGGGCCGCATCAAGGCACTGCGTGACCTGATGGATTTGCCAGAAACGCTCGAAGCTGAGCGCCGAAGCATTCTCGCCGCCGAACTACCCGAACCGGACTCGGCACTTTAAATATGGATTAGCGCGCAAGCGCCCCACGGAGCACATATGACACACGAAGTTCTCGATGCAGATGAATGGCAGCGCCAGTACGATGAAGCAGCGGAAAAGCTCGACGCGGCGGCCACTCCGGCCATTACCGCGCGCGACGACGGCGGCAAGTTCACAGCGGCGCCCGCTCCAGCTGCGACGCCACCAGTGGCTGCACCAGCAGCTGCACCAGCTGTGCCTGCTGCTGCAACGGCACCCGCCGAAGCACCACCGGGAGAGCCAGCAACTGCTGAATCGATCGCCGAACTGACCGCCCGCCTTGAGCGAACGGAAAAGAGCGTGCGGGACACGCAGGCATGGGGCACCCGCATGGCGCAGGAAGCAGCAGCGCTTCGCCGCCAGCAGGAAACCCAGCAGCGCGAAGCCAGCCGGCCAGCTATTCTCGATGAAAATCCAGAATTGGCCGATGCGATTCGCTTCGTGGCCACCGATCCGGCGCCGCAGCACCAGGCCGAAGCGCGCGCCACCGCGTTCCAGTCAGTCATCGAGAAAGCGCACCCGGATGCGTTCGCCACAGACATGCCGGAGGAGTTGCAAACCTCCATCGCCAAGGCGTGGCAGGAACTGGGTGACGCTGCCCAGGATCCGCTCGAAGTGGTGCGTGTCATCACGCAAGAAAAAATCGCATTTACCGAACGCCAGACCGGCAAGCGTTTCACCGCCGAACTGGCCCGGCAGCAAGAAAAATCCGCGATGAGCGTCCCTGGTACGGGCAAAGCTTCGGCAGTGGTATCGCCGCAAGATGCCCAACTGGTGGAAGCGCAGCGCATTTCCAATATGACCGACCGCTAGTTTGAAGCCGAAGTGCGCAAAGTCCGCGGTTACTGAAAAGAAAGTAGCTCATGCCTACCGGTGGCGGCTGGGCACTGGCTGCGCATGATCGCAACGTGGCGCGCGCCGACCTGCGCCAGGCGCTTGCCGAAAACGCCAGCATGAAGAGCGCGATCCACGATCAGAACATTGCCGTGGCCGGGCTGGCCGCTGCGACCGCCGATGCTGTGACGAAGCGCAAGGAGGCGGAAGTCGCGGCGAAACCAGTCATCGCACACAGCACCACGCGCGCCACGGCAGTGTCCGTCAGCGCCGCGCCCGATTGCGCCGGCGTACTTAACGAAGCATGGGAGACATGGAAATGAAGAGACTGATTTTGCTGTGCGCGCTGCTCACCGGCTGCGCGACGAAACCCACCGAGGTGAAAATCCCGGTGACGGTGCCATGCGTAGGTGAACTTCCAGCGCGCCCCGGCTCGACGTTCGGCGCTGGCAACTGGCCGGGCGACAAAGCTGCAGCGCAAGCTGCGCTGATCGATGCCGCGCTGTGGCAGGGCTACGCGACGAAGCTCGAGGTGGTGGTGGCTGGATGCCGGTAAAATGGCCGGCTACTATTGTGTCGCTGTAACCGACTGGTCAAAGCTATCCGTTTGCTTGACGCAACTCGGCTTTAGGCTTTGCGCCTTACAATAACAGTCATTCCCAATAATGCAACGGCGAGAAGCGCGAACGAGCCAGGCTCGGGTACAGTGCCGATTCGCTCGACAAAGCCGGTTGGGAATGCAGGGCAGGCCTCTATTTGACATTGATACACCCGAGTATCGTTGTATCCAATACGCTGCGTCGTGAACAATCCGCTGGCATCGCTCCGCATATCTAGGATCGTGATGGCATCGTCGGACCGAATGCTACCAGTTACTAAACCGTTCGGCGAAAAGCTAAGATTTACATTCAAAAAGGTATAAGGCGTTGGTACTGGTGAAAGCGCGTAACCGGTGAGCATCGACGAAGACCAGCGAAATGCCAGCAAATCTTTCGACGCTGACGAGCCAGCAAAGTTTAAATGTCCAGCAGCGAGTGCAGCATCTGAAACTTCCATGTAGAGCGACACGCCGTTTCCAGCACCGTCAGTGATGACATTGCGGAACCCGTATATGGCATCTGCATGGCAGTAGGTCGACGCGAACAAAGATGCACCCATGAAGATTGATGCCAATAGTTTTTTCATAATTTCCAAAATAATAATGATCGAACACATGTCATAGCAAGATGCGCGCCAGCAACATTATCTTTATAAAATCAACAACTTATAACTTCCCGTGTAGCATTCTGCAACAATATGTAAAAAACACCGACAAATTTGCCAAATTACGGGTCGAAGATCGAAGGCGGTGTCTCTGGCATATTTGTCGCTCTGCACATTTCGGTACAATGACTTTCTATCCGTGCAGATCTGCTCGATATCTGAGGAATTTAGTCCGGCGAGCCTAAAAGGATAAGGGCGCCGCTGATCTTCTCGATTTCGTCTTTCAACTGCAAATCGGCGTGGCTTTTCCTCAACCTTCGCAATGTTGAACGCATATCCCGCAGTGCCAAAACAATCGCCGCACCCTCTCAGCTCGTCGAATGATTGCATCAACGCTATCCATGGCATCCTCTCTATGAAATGCCAGCTTATCGGAATCTGAGCGTTAAAATTGATCAATATCAATAGTTGCCCGCACATCTCCTTCGAGCCGGCCTCATCGTTTCGGCTTGAGCTTCGGCTTCACCTTGAGCCCCAACCGCTCGAAGCAGTTCAGCGGATCCGATACCTGCAGCTTTACCACCGGCCGCCCGAAAGCTGGATCGTGGATCGACGGCATCTGCACTTGTGTGTGCCGGCATGCCTCGATGTGGGCCTGGACGTCCTCCCGCTTGAATCGGATGCAGCGGCGCCCGTAGCGCACGCACGGTATCGGTCCCTTTGGCGCAGCCAGGTCGTACACGGCGCCGCGACTGATGCCCAGCATCTCTGCGACTTCTTCGGCGGTGATCATGATTTACTTTTCAGTCCGTCCAAATAGTCCGCCCACCGCTGCATCATCTCGCGTCGCGCTGGGAGATGTGCTGTCCTGTTATAGGCGCGGCCGTTTACATCTTTAACCTGGTGGGCCAGCTGGTGTTCGATCAGGTCGACACGCTCGTTCAGCACCTCATCGAGTACGGTTCTGGCCATGGCTCTGAAGCCGTGCCCGGTCATCACTTCCTTGGCATACCCCATGCTACGCAGCGCCGCGTTGATCGTGTTCTCGGACATACATCGGGCATCCGTTCGAACGCTCGGAAATACATATTTTCCATGGCCTGATATCGGATGCAGGGCGCGAAGAAGTTTGACCACCTGAGTGGACAGCGGGACCAGGTGATCATTGCGCATCTTCATCTTCGAGCCAGGTATGCGCCACTCTGCGCTGTCGAGGTCAACTTCTACCCATTCCATCGATCGCAACTCACCAGGACGCTGAAACAGCATTGGCGACACCTTCAGCGCAGTGACGGCATAAGGGTGCCCGGCGTACGCTTCTATGGAGCGAAGGAGGGCGGCGATTTGTTTCGGCTCGGTGATTGCAGAAAAATGCGCCTCGGGGACGGCCGACAGCGCGTTCCTTAAGTCCGCGGTTACATCGCGCTCGGCCAAGTCTGCAGCGACTGCGTATCGAACACTTGGCCGCATAGCTGTTTGATCTTGTGGGCCGATTCTATGGCGCCGCGCGCTTCAATCTTTTGCAAGGCTGCGAGCACGTCACGCGGCCTAATGGAGGCGACGGGCATAGCGCCAATCTCCGGGAAAATATTCTTTTCAAGCCAGCTCGTATTCTTTTGCTGTGTCGATGCAGCGCGATCGGCAGAAGTTTTCGAAAGCCATGCGCGCGCTACCACCTCGAAAGTCTCAGCGTCCGATACACCGCTTTTTGACTTCGCCTCGCGCTTAGCCACGCCAGGATCAATTTCTTCGGATATCAGTTTCCGAGCTGCGGCGCGCTGGGCTCGGGCATCCTGCAAAGAAACCTCGGGATACGTGCCGAACGTCAGCCGGTTGGACTTGCCGTTGTTCCGTCGGTAGGCCAGGCGCCACACCTTCAGTCCAGTCGGTGCTACCTCCAGGTACATTCCACCGCCGTCCGCCATGGTGTATGTCTTGTCCCGCGCTTTTGCGGCGCGGACCTTAGTATCAGTGAGGGGAGTGGCAAGGCGGGGCATTTTGCATCCATGAAAAACCAGCGTTTGGGTCGATGGATGCAAGTATGGACGCAAAGGCGTTGGATCGCAACGGTTCGCTATGGACTATTTTGGACGATAGACAGCAGTTCCGCAGAGGAGGGAACGAGAAAAAAGGACTGTTTTGGACTGCTTTGAACTAACGATTGGTGCCCGGAACCGGAATCGAACCGGTACGCCCTTGCGAGCACGAGATTTTAAGTCCCAGTTTACAACCATACATGCCTATTTTCTGTTTATAATCAACTACTTAACCGTGTGCAAATGTTGCAATTTCTGTGCACACGGCAGAGCGGCAACACTGCTCGCTCATTGACATTTTACTGAAAGCACGAAAACCGCGTGTGCAAATCTGCACACGGAAAAAAGCCCCGCAAAACATGCGAGACTCAGGAATAATTACTGCTGCGTGAACACAGTCGGGTGCGTGCATTGCGGGCGCTTGGGAAACCGGAACTGCCAGGGGTTATCAGCCTCGGCCAGCCGGCACATGTAATACCGATAACTTTTGACGAGCCAGCGTTCCAGCTCGCTGAAGGCATCTTCCCGCTCATCAGGTTCCGCGCTCGCTACTTGGTCGAAAGCGTATTGAAGGCGGATGCTTAGCCACGGCGCCGGGTCCTCGGGCAGGTGCAGCTCGTCGGGCCGGCGCGCAGCAAGGCCGGGGCTATAAGCGTGAAGGTCTGCTAGTCGTTCAACAATATCCTCTACCTCAAGTTCAATCATGAAATGTCCTTTTGTGTGTGGGCCTGCTGAGTGTAGGTAGCGCCCATGGGAAAGGGCCCGACTTTTCGGCCAGGCCCCTTCTTTTACGCACCAACCCCATGGTATTTTTTGTGCACTGTAGGCAGCGTAAGCGCGTAGTAGTCGCCAGACCTGGCCTTACCAGGCTCCCGCGTCCAACCGCTTGCCTCGCCAACGTCGGCGCGCCGGTAGTAGAAAACGTCTTGGTGGGCTTCATAGCTCTTCACGAAAAAGTAGCCCATGTACCCGTCGTACTTTTTGTCGTGCTGCGTGCAGTTGATAATCAGCAGCCTGTCTTCGCGTTCCGTCCGGCCTTCGATGAGCCCGGCGCAACCTTTAATATCAAACCGCAGCCCTGCGAAAGTAATGTCCTGTTCGGCGACGGGCTTGTCCGCGACCAAGGCTGCTGTTTCATAATCTGCATTGCTCAGCACCGCGATGGCGCTCAGGTGGGCTCCGAATCCAATCTCTGCCAAGGCCCCTTTCAGGTCCTTCAGATACTGCTTTGCCGGGTCCCGACCTTTCACCTTCTGAAAATCTCCTGCTGCCGCGATGCTCTGGCGGCTTCGGGCTACCTGCGCTGCTTTCTGCCAGTCGGTCTCGTTGATTGTCGTGCTGCCAAGGTATCCCGAAACATCAAAGTTTGGCACCTGCAGGGACAACGGTTTTCGTGCGATTACCGCTTTCATCTTTGCTACTCCACCCCAAATTAGAAGCGCGGGGGACTGCTTATTTCCTCTCTGTTTCTTCTGGTCTGTCCCTATGCCGCGTTCTGGGGCTGTGGCCGCCCATTGATGTTGTTGCTTATTACGTATAGCGACAGGGCCTTGAGGCGCACCCGCAGAAACACGCAACAATGCAAAAAGCCCCCGGAGGGGCTGGTGAATTACTTCGGCTTGCGAAGGTGGTGCATGACGGCTTGCAGCTCAAGCCGGTGGGGGTCTCGTTCTTCTACTGTCGCCGGCAGGTCCAGTTGGGCTGCTAGTGCGGTGGCGTAATTGCGGAGCAGCTGCTCCACCGTTGGGAAGTTGATTGGCGTTCTCCTGTTGGTCTGTAAGCCGTATAGGAACCGCCCTTTAAATCTCACCCGCAGGAACATGCAACATTTAAAAAAATGCCCCGAAGCCAAAGCCGCGGGGCACAAGCACTACACACACAACAGTTGTTACTTGGCGTTCAGCAGTTCCTCTAAACTTGTCGCGTAGCCGGTGAGCTGCAACACGCTCTCCGCATACGCCTTGACTACCTGGTCAGGCGCCGACGCGGGCGTCAAGGTGGCAATCGATAAAATGGGTCGCGCGGGCAGCGCTGACTTTGGTGCGATGACCGGAATAAACACGGTCGCGGGCGCTTGGCCTGTCGTTGCGCAGCCTGTGAAACAGGCCACTATGCAAAGTGTAGGCACCAGCATGGCGATTTTGCGGAGCATCATTTCCCCCATCCTTTCGCCAAGTCGGCCGCCTGGACGGCGCCCCAAGTTGCCGCACCCTCGCAGGCCTTGGGGACCGACGCTGCGCGCAGCGCAGTCAGCGCCACTGCCGTCGCCTTGGTGGCTGCCTTCGACCGGGCCTCGGCCGCTACCTGCGCCGCCTGGGCTTCGGCACCCATCTTGGCCAACGCCTTCAGGGCGGCTTCTTGCGAGGCAGTGTCCTGGCGCAGTTGTCCAATGATGGTGTCTTGTGCGGCCGCAGCTTTTTGCAGGACTGCCACAGAGTGGTCTTTTCCAGCCAGTCGCAATTCCTGCACGCCGGCCAGCGCCAGCAGCAGGGCAATAACGCCGGCGCCGGCTGCGCGCGCGGGGTCTTTGAACAGCCAGGCAATCAGGGTGGTCATCATTTTGCGTCGGGCTCCGTTTTAGCCTTCATGAGAATGTTCGCGCCGAAGCCGCCGGCAATGAGGCCCGCACCGGTGGCGAACGCCATCGGGTCGAAAACCCTCATGCTGGCCGCTTGCCAGGCGGTATAGCCGATGTGTGCGAACGCCGTGATAATCCACATCACGCGGCCAAGGTCGAGGCTCTCGCCGTCTTTGCCGGTCAGCAGGTGCAGCAAGATAGTGCGCGCAGTGAAGCGCTCTACCCCGGTCGGTGCTGGCGCTGCTGCAGTCTTTTTGTGGGTCGTCATGGTGGTTCCGTTTTAGTTGTTGATATAGCGCCCGACGCGGAAGATGGCTTGCTCTGCGGCCCGGCGCCGGGTCAGGCCGGCCGAGACCGCGCCCTTGACCAGGTTCCAGCGGGGGAACTGCGCACCAGCGCCAGCGCGGTCGCCGGCATTGAACATGCGCAGCAGCGTCGACGAGGCGAAAGCGGACGCGCCGATGTTGAATGACAGCGCGACCAGGGCGTCAAATTCAGCCTGGGTCGGCTGCACCTTGACCAGCTTGTTGACGAGGGCTTCGAACACTGAAATATCCGCACCCCACCAGGCCTGGGCCTGCGCCATCGTGATGAGCTGGCCCGCTGCTACGTCCTTGCCGGTGTGGCCCCAGCCGCCGGTCGGCACCCCGGCTTCGCACAAGTAGCAGGTCAAACGCAGCGCTTCATACGACTGTATGAAGAGCGAGCCCAGGCGCGAGAGCTTCATCGGCGCGAGCACGTTACGCGCCGAGGTGGATTAGCTTCAGCAGCGCGGAACCGATGGCAGCGAAGGCGCCGATGACGACGAGGCCGGCCGCAGCTTTCAGCATCTTCATGGCCGGCATCTCGTCGCGGATAGCCTGCACCTCGGCGCGCACGGCCTTCAGCTCGTCAGCATTTTGCTTGCGAATTTCTTTCAACTCCAGAGTCAGCTCGCGCTGCTCTGTCAAAATCGTTTCGTTTTGCACTTGCACGCGAACGAGGCTCGCCAGGTTGTCGACCATTGCGTCGATGGCCCGCTCCATCCTGTCGAGACGATTTTCAAAGATTGCGAGTTTTGGGTGAATTACGTTTTCCATTGTTTTTCTTCTTAGAGAAGGCCGTAGATGCGGCCCGAGTTAGAGAACTTAGGTTGCAGTAGCAGCGGGCGCGGTTGCTGCGTCGATGGGCGGAGTCATATCCGCAATGACGGCCCGGGCGTGCTCTTCGGCCTCATCGGCATTGGCAAATGGCGCCAGCACCATGGGCTCGACGCACGAAAGGCGCGGGTCGCCCGACTGGGCCAGGTAGAGCTCGCCATCTTTGTAGATGCAGTAGCCGCCGCCGATTATTTCAAAAGTAAACATGTGCTTTTTCCTTTTAGGTTTTGCGAGCAGCAACAACGGTGTTGCCGGCGTTATAGCGAACGTTGATGACGCTGGTCGCGCCAGAAACGAGCGTGGTTGGAGCGAACACCCGGCCGTCGAGCAGCTTGACGACGAAGGCGCCGCGGCTCGGGGATGCGTTAATGACTGGGCCGACGTAACGCAGGTTGCTCCAGCGCGTGCCGGGGGCATTTGCCGCCGTGTAGCGACGCACTGGGGCGCCGACTGCAGCGCCGGTGAGCAGCGCGCCAGCTTCATCGGCTGCGAGTCCCATGGTGCCGCTAAGCGTGCCCGCTTCAGGCAGCGCGTCCGTTTCAGTCCAATAATTCGCCGCTGGGTCATAGACATATGCACGGTTATTGCTTGTGATATTCGCGCTGCCGTCATAAGTGAAATACGGCGTCCAGAGCACGGTCCCGTCCGGCAAAGAAACGGCAGGGCCAATGCCGCGCACTGGGGCATCAGCGACTTGCGTCCAGGTGTTGGTAGTTTCGTCGTATACGTCGCAGCGGCCGGTCATTCCCGCCCAATACCCCGCATCGGTGTTGCCGCCGACAGCCAACATCTTCCCGTTGCCGAGCAAAGCAAGCGACGGCCGCCAGCGGAGCACCGGCAAGCTGGCGATGACGCCCCAGGAGCCTGCATTGAGAACATACGCGTTCGCGTTAGGGGTGTAGTTGCCGTAGTTGTAGTAAGCCATCCCGACAGCAATAATGCGACCGGAAGCCAGGCGCGCCAGAGCGCCGTCGCTCGTCGACGAAGTAGGAACGCTGGCACCCATAGCGGCAATGCCGGTGGCTGGGTTAAATTCCACGTGCCCCGCATCGTTGTAGCCGAGTAGATAATGCAGAACCCCGTTCTTGTCTTGTGCAACGCTGCTACCGAATGAGCCACTCACCGCAAAAGCGGCCACGCCCGCTGCTGGCACAAAGGTAAAGTCAAGGCCACCAAGTGGGATAGTCGGATTGCTATTTACCAGGGCGTAGCCGGCGGGCAGCTGGCCATTCGAGTCCAAAGCTATGTTCTTTACTTCGCCGACGACGGCGCCGCCGCCACCACCAGCTGCAGGCGGGATTGCCGCGATGATTGCCGCGACCGCATTGGCCAACTGGGTTTTGGTTGCCAGGGCGCTGGTGTCGATTACCGGTGCGGCGCCGCCGCCTGGAATGTCAAATGCGCTACTCATTAGATGGCTCCCAGCTTCAGGTATTCGATGACACCACTGCCGACGGTTGCGGTCAGGCGCAGATGTGAGATTTGGCGGTCAAATTCAGCTGAGACTGGCGCGCCGGAGACAGGGCCTGGGCCCCAGAATTGCCACAGGGCGGTGCCTGCGGCCACGTCGTCTCTGGACGAGATGGACCACTCAACGGTGAGAGTTGCGCCCGCAGCAGGTACTGCCAGCAGGTTCATGTCCAAGGCATTGAAAATCTCGGCGATGACCACCGGCTTTTGAGGAGTAAGGTAAATTCGCATGGTTTTAATGTGGGCATTTCAGGATGCGCGTCTATTTAGACGGTGATTTTTAAGGGGAAGCCGCGGCCGATACTGGCGCTCATCTGGTACACATTCACGGACAGGCTTCCTGGCGTTCCGCCAAAATCGGCTATCTGGAGCGCCGCTTCGTACGCCACGGTGGGTGCGGTGCATTTCAGCGTGCGAACCACCTGGCCTGTGCTGCCAAGAACGTCTATTTCGTAAGCCTCGAAAGCCTCACCCAGGGGAAGAAAGCCATTCGCTAGGGGTGCCGCTGCAATGCGTGAGCGCCGGGTCCAGCTGAACGCGGCGTTATGCGCGCCATCCCGGCTGCCGGCCCCATCTTCCGGGCTGTACGGCATCAGGCACACGTCCGTGTTGGTGAACTGCACTGCTTTTGCCTCGTCGATGCTCTGGCCTGGACCGACCACCTTGTAGAAGCGAAACACGCCGTTCAAGTTGATTGGGAGCTGAACCCGCTGCACGCTGTTGAGCAATACTAGGGTTTCCCCGCCGCCGTGGACCATCGCCCACTCGGTTCCCTTGCGCGCGCGCAAGAACTTATGAAGCGTATAGCTACCGTCTTCGTTCTGCGTGGCGTTGGCGAATTGAATAATCTCTTTGCCAATTACCGCCAGGTTTGCACCGTTGAGAATCTCGGCGTCGGTCACGCTGTAGAGCGACCCAGAGAACAGGTTGATGGTCAGTGAACTGGACATGTCCCAGTCGCCTTCGCTGGTCGGCTCCAGGGCATCGAGGGCCACGCCTGCAGTCGCTGCGCTGTTGGCACTCGCCAGCAAGCTGTAATTTGACCCGTCGCTGCTGGTGAAGATGGTTGCGCTGGAAAAGGCCAACTGCCCTGCGGCCGGCAGCACTGCAGCGTAAAAGCCGCTGGAGTCGTCGGTGCTATTCACCAGGGGCATGTCGAGCAGTAGCAAGCGCGGAGCCTGATTCGACGTGATGGCAGGCGACACAACTTGGCTTTTGACCGGCACGCCGGCCAGCGAGGTGTAGACGCTGTAGTCGAACTTCGTTGCCGAGAGCTGGATGGTGCCGTTCGGGCTGAAAGCCACGCGAGCAACAATGGCCCGCTCAAAGCCGCCACTGCCGTCTTCCAGGTCAACAATGTCGCCTGGGTCAATGCCAATGTGCTTCATTCCGACCGTCAGCTCAAACGTCTCGCGGCCAAGCCAAGCGGTGCTCAGTAGCATTCCGGCAATTGCTTCGGCACGCTCTGCCGCCATGACTAGGGGCAAGCCGACCGTCTGCAGGTCGACCGAGGAAGGCGACGCAAGCTTGTTGGCTCGGCGCACATCTTTACGGTATTCCATCGCCGGGTTATCGAAGGCCACCTCAACCACGCTTGGCAGCTCCAAGTCGTGGGCGCGCACACGGGCAAGTGGTGCCACGTATTCGTTGCTGCCCGTGTCTTCGTGCGCAGCCATGTCCGCAACCGGAATAACCCCGTAGAACGGTGCGTTGGCGCGGCGGGCGACGCGGACCTTGTTGCCGGTATCCACCACGTCCAGGCCATAGGCGCGCATCAGCGGCTCAAAGGCGCTGCGCGCCGGCACACGGTTTAGGATGCCGAAGCCCTGCACCTGGCAGTCCGCACCGGCCACGTCCGACACGTCAATGCTAGACGCAGGCACGTTCAAGCGTCGCGCCAGGTCCAGGAACACGTCTGCGACTGTTACAACGCCGTCGCCAAAGCGGTTCACGAGGGTGTAGCCTGCGCCCGATACCAGGAGGCCGCGCGCGCGGTCAGCGAACACGTCAAGGCCCAGGTGGAATAGGTCATCACTTGCTGACAGGACGATGTTGCCGTTAAAGGCGCCGGTGGCGTCGAAGCTTGCGACGCTATTTGGGACGCTCTTGACCACCAAGCCTACGCTGCCAGTGCCGTCAGCGCAGGCGCCGGCCACCGGCGTCGTCGATACCAGCTGGCTCGTGCGTAAGGTTGGGTCATTCAGCAGCACGGCCGCGCCGTCATACCACCACATATTGCTGGTCGCCGGCTCGGCAAGGAACCATGGCTGTCCCGATAAGGACATGGCCTGGGTCATTGTTTGGGTGCTGCCGCGATAGGTCCGCAAGTGGAAAGTCGCCAGCCCGCCAGCCTTGGCCACCGCCTTGTAGCCGAGCCACATAAGGTCAGCTTTCTCCTGATATTCCACGCTATTCACGTTGCCATTTACAGCCGAGTAATCCTGGGTAGAGCCGTCGTCCAGGGTTTCGACGAGGACCGCGGCGCCGGTGGTCATATCGACGGCGTGCACGAAGAGAGCGCCATCTTCGCCGCGGCCCACGGACCAGAAGACTTGACGGGTCGTATCAATACCGAAGCCGCCCAGGTTTTGAGGGAGCGCCAAGCTTGGGGTGAGGACCTTGATGACCGTGCCGCTGTCGGGGCTGATGAGCGCGTAGCAGGTCGCACCGGCTACCTTGCCCACGGCCCACAGCCCGTCCGTGCCTGCGTCGTAGCGAAGCAGTCCGGCGCATGTAAAGCCGTTCGACAGCGGGCTCGACAGCTTTCCGATGAGCGTGCTGGCGCTACTCACTTCGAGGCGGGTGTAGTCCAGCATGACGCCATCGCCAGGCGCTACAGACCACAGCACGCCGCGCGCGCTGTCGTAGGCCCACCCCGTAGTCAAGCGGCCGAGCGACTGTCCCTGCACCACCTGGGACACGTTCGCGGTCGCACCCTTGCTCAGCACTTCAAACTCAAGGTTCGGCAGGCGCCGGCCGTAATCATCGACAGGAAGGTCGTTGAGCACGATGTAGGCGGTGCCGCGGTAGGCCGGCACATTCCCCACGCCCAAGGCCGACTCGATATTCGGGTCAGGGAGCTGGCTTTCGCCGCCGTGGTAGAGCGTAATGCTTGGCGTCAGCGCAAGCGAGCCACCCACGGGACCCGACGCTTTCCTCGGCGAGCCGTCGGCGATAAGCTTGTAGGTCGCGCCGTCAACCGAAGACGCGATAATCGGGTCGCAGGTAAGGGTGACCGGGTTGAACTGGTATCCGTCCGGGCAGTCGCCTGGCGCGGAAATATCCGTAATCGCCATGGAAATGTGGGCGTTGTGCAGCTGCCCCGTGCCCCACGTCGTAGGGTCGTCCGCCGGCTGGTCCTGAAACCGGCTGACGGTCAAGTAGCCCCAGTTGTATTCGACTTTCCAGTATTCCACTGGGGTTTGAATGCCGAAGCGCAGCAAGAACGCTTTGATGGCGCGCAGCACCGAGGAGTTGCCGTAAAAAACGTATCCTTCGGGGTATGCTAGGCTCCACGCCGTGTTCAGGGAGTCCTGATTGAGAACTGAATTGCCAGAAATTCCCCAGTTCAAGGCGCCGCATGTGAACTTGCGGATGCTGAGTTGTGGCAAAGACTGCGTAGGCTCGTTTGTCGGGTCGCCAAACAGGGGAATACCGTCAAACGGCGACGAGCCGCCGGCGGCCACTGTGGTCGAGGTAGCCGAGCTGTCATACAGGATTTTCCCGTCGGCCCAGATGCGGCGGATACCTGCAATTGGCCCTTCGCAAATCGCAATGGCGGCGTTCGCATAGTAGGAATAGGTCGACGTGACTGGGCCGCCCTTGCCGGCGCGCTCCTCGTGCTTCACCTCTTTCAGCGACTTGGCCCAGATAAGGTTGCCAGCAATGCGCTGCGCGCCATACAGTGCGGGCAGTGGCCGGCCATACGTCGCCGACTGAACGCGCAAGTCGTCCATGCGCGGGCCTTCGATGCGCTGTGGGTCGATTGCTGACGATGCCAGGCTGCCGAGCATAAAGCCGACCTGCGAGCCCATTGGCCCGAAGAATGAGCCAACTGCGGCGCCGACATAGGGAAGTGCTTGTGCCATTTATTGGACTCCGGGGATACGGTAGGTTTCGACAATCCGCTTCTGCCAGGCATGGTCAAGTCGGTGCTCGACGACGCCGCTGGCGCTTTGGACTGCGTGAATGACGCCCACGTCGGTCGCAATGCCGACGTGGATGGGCTCGCCGGCGACCCTGAACCGAAGCAAGTCGCCAGGCTGCATCTGGTCATTAGGGATAACTTGCAAAATCTCCCTCATCGTCTTGGTCATCAAATCCGCCGGGGGCATTTTTGCGTAGTTGGTATAGTCAAAATCGGACAGCCCGAGCTTGTGCATCACGCAGATAACCAGGCCGATGCAGTCGACGCCGCGCGTAAGCGAGCGCCCTTGGTGTTGGAAACGAGTGCCCAGCGCTGTGCGCGCCATGTCAACTACCTGTAGGCGGGTTGTCATGCGGGATACATCACGGTGGTCGGGTCAGGAATGTCCGGCTCTCCGCGGAAGTTCAGAATGTTTTTGAATGTGTCACGGCAGGTCGAGACCAGACGGTCACACCCTGCACTTATCGTGTAGGTATCGCCGGCGACGATGGCGCCGGGCATCGGCAAAAGCAGTTCAACTACACCGCCTTTGAAGGTCTTCACTTCCATCGACAAGCCCTTGCAGGCGCCGGACGTGAAATTGACCAGGCCATACGCGAAGCGGCCCTCGGCCTCGGCGCGCGCGGGGTCCGTAAAAGTCCTGTTCTCCGCAGTCGTTGCGACGGCACCGGTAGCTGTCATGGCCAACAGGTCTACCTTGCAGCGCGAGTCGCCGAGGGTGGCGCGGCAGGTCTTCGAGAAAACCTCGACCACGTTCTGCTGGAACGGCTGGAGCATGCCGCGAATTTCAGCCTTGAACTTCCCCTGTTCCCAGCTGATTTGGCCGATATAGCCGCGCTTCATGGTCAGAAGGCCGTCGGCCGGTGCTTGGCGATTGACGAAGAAAACCTGCACTTCTGCCCCGTCGTAGAGGCCTGCAGAAAGGTCGGATTCAGTGAAAGCGTTTGAGTTAAGCAGGCCGTCCACTTCCATGTTATCGACCGACATGCTCGCGGACGACTCGATAGCCGTTGGCTGGTAGCCGGTGACAGACAGGTAGGTCAGGCCCTGCACGGCCAGGTCGGCCGCTGCATCGGTAAAAGCCAGCACCGTGCCGTCCCTCCGGGTCAGCTTCCAGCAAAGAGATAGCGAGGTGAGGCTGCCCTGGATATGGAAGCGCAGCGGTTGCGGAATAGCCTTCATTACAGGCGCAGCTCCGTAACAGGCAGCGATAGCACTTGGAACACCTTTTGATGGGTGGCCGGGTCGTAGGCAACGAAGCGGGTGCGCAGCTCGTCGGTGTCAAACCGCACGGGCACGTCAAATTCGCCGACCCAGAACAGGCGCTCGGCCGGGGTGCTGTTAAGCACGACGATACCGGTGGTGTAGTCGACCGTGCCCGCCAGGACCGCGGCGCTGCCTGCGCGATACACCTTCACCGCGCCCTCGACTGGCTTGGTGATTTTTCGCACGTCGGTCGCACCGGTGGTGCTGGTGTAGACCTTGAACAGCTGGAAGGCGTTGGCCAAGCCATGCACCGATTGCAGCGTGCCTTGTGCAGGGCCGGCGGAGTAGTCCGCCCAGTCCTTGAAACGAAAGCCGACAGCCTTGCCTTTGCGAGCACGGAAAAATGCGGTAATCACGTCCATCTGGGGCTGCAGCACATCGCGCTCGCCCAGTTCCCACTTGCCCAGGGCTATATCCCAGTTGACGTTGCGCTGCTCCTGCCCGGACATGGACCGCTGCACTTGGGTGTTGAACATGGGGCCGCCGGCACTATCACGCACGATAGCGCCGTCAGCAATTCGCTCTTCAGCAAAAGACGTATAGACCATTGGATTTTTTCAGGAAAGGGGGAAAAGAGAGGGGGTAGCAGGGCGCCATCCCCTATCACCGTATAGCTACTGGATTTAGTAGTTCCGGCGCTGTGCCCGCTGTGATGCCAGTTGCATGCGGGACAGGATTTGCGACTCTGCTGCTCGGAAAGAGCCAGCGTCTGGCGTCGAGATGTTCATCACGACACCGGCTGCGTTGCCAGCCATGCGTGCCACGCCCCCGGCGGAACCGGTCGACGCTTTGCCTGCTGCGGTAATCGGGCCACCGCCGGCGTAGCCGTGCAGGCTCTTCCGCATTGCGTCCAGGGCGCCGGCACCACCCAGGGCATTCACGTCTTTAGCGGTAAAGACGTACTCGCCGTGGGACAGCTTGGCGTTCACACTATCGCTAGTGCCGGAGCCGGCACCAAACACGGCGCCACCTTCTGCAAAGCCGAAGAAACTGGCAATTCCGCCGATTGCGGACGACACGCTGCTTCCACTGGACGCCCCTGCGGCTACGTCGCCACCCATACCTGGCAGATAGCTCATCAGGCCGTCTACGACTCCGCTGCCGCCCTCTGAACCGCCTGCGCCCAGCGTCGCGCTCAGGCCACCCTCGACCCTCATATTCTTGACAACCATCTTGTCAACGTCTTTGCCGTCGGCTGTGTCCCCAAAGCCGAACATGCTGCCAAGAATGCTTGCGCCGCCTTTTGCCAAGCTTCCGACGATACCTTCCGATTTGCCCAGAATGCCGCCATTTGGGTTTTCAGCGCTTGCTTTCGCCGCGCCTTTCATCCAGCCCATGGCTTTCTGCGACCAGTCATCCGTCAGCATCTTGACGATGCCCGCGTTGACGCTCTTCAGGGCGTCCTTCAGTGCGCTTCCGATACCTTTGGTGCCCGTAACTACCTGTTGCAGCGCGCCCGACATTGCGGCGGTGGCGGCCTGCTCAAGCTCCACCTGGCGCGCAGTATGCTGTTCGAGAACCATCTTGTTATCGAGCAGGTCCTTCTCAATTTTGAGCTGGACGGACAGCGGGTTTTTCATTGCTGCAGCTTGCTCGAGCAGCTTGATGTTCTCGCGGGCCTGGTCCTTTTTGAGCTTGAGGATTTGCCCTTCGGCGTCAGCCTTGGACGACAGGCCTTGCAGCACCTGCAGCTGAACTTCGGCTTCCTTGTTTGCCAGTTCTACCGCTCGCTCGCCGGCACGCTCCTGCAGGGCCTTAATGCGCTCTGCGGCCTTTTCGGCAGCGGTGGTCTCGGCCACGTCGTTAGCCAGCCCCCGCGCACCCGAGGGGTCTGCACGTGTAGCTTCGGACAGGTCAGCCTCGTGGCTCTCGTCGATACCCGCGTTGGCCACCTCGGAGTCGATACGGCCGTTAAGGCGATTTGACTCGCTGCGCAACTGGGCGAAGCGCTTGTCGACCGCCTTGCCAGTCTTGCTCTGCTGCATCTCGATTGCGCTTAGCCCTTTCAGGCGACGCTGCTCAGCGGCGGCGATTTTGTCGGTCAGCTCCGCTTCCAGCGTTTTCAGCCGGATGGCACTGGCTTGGCGGGACGACCCGTCCTTTGCATGCGACAGCCGTAAGCGCTCCGCTGCAATATCGCCGGCGACTTTCTTCTCAAGAGCGTCTTTTTCCTCAGCTGCCGCGTCGTCGACCAGCTTGCGCTTCTTCGCATAAAAGTCGTTGTAGGAGACGGTAGCCGACTCGAGCTGTTCATCCAGGGCAGCCTCTGCGGCGTCCTTTTCGGATTTAATACGCTCCATGCGACCGGCATAGGCCTTGTCCGCCTCTTCCTTCATCGAGCTAGCCAGGTCTCCCGCCTGCGCGCTTCCGCTACGACCCTTCTTTCCCTTGTGGCGGCCCTCGCCCAGGGACGGGTGTGCTTTACCATCTTCAGCAGCGGCTGCCGCCTCGTCAGTGGCCTTCTTAATGGTAGCCGTGGTCTTCGCCGTTAGCGCGGACTCTTCTTGCTTGTCGAGCAACGCCAACTGAATGTCGTAGCTCTGCTTTTGCTCGGCCAGCAGCTTTTTACGAGCAGCGCGCTTTGCCAGTGGAACATCGCCGGCACCCGAGGCATTGTCCACGTTGCTGATGGCTTTGCCCAGGATGGCGCTGTGGTCCACCAACTCGTCGCGGCTCATCTTGTCGCGGCCACCTTTTTCCATCGATTGGTCGGCGGAGCGCTGGTCAAACACGCCTTTGCCGATATTGAATGCGGCGAGCGCGCCAGCTGCCAGGACGGCAACACTCATCATGCGGGCCAAGGACGTTTTCACGCCGTCGACGCCGGTACGGAACATTACCAGTCCGCCCATACCGGCAGCACTAGCCACTTGCACGCCGCGGAAGGCTGCGACGAGCGGGCCGCCGAGGTAGACGGCCAGTGCGGTGACCGGGGTCATCAGCAGCTTAGCCGCTACGGTAAATTCCTTAAACCGGCTGCCAGTCGTGAATACAGCGCCGGCCAGCAACATAACGGGGCTAATCAGGATACTGACCGCGGTGCCCAGCAGCGCGAGGCCGACGCGTAAAGCGCCGCCGAGGGCGAGCCACCGGCCCATCCATTCGACCATAACTGGGTGCTTCTTGATAAACTCGCCAACGTAGGTGATTGCCGGCGCTAGCGCCTCGGAGAAGCTCGCCACGCCGCGGGCCAGGCCCGCAAACGCCGCTTGGAAGCCCGTGTCGTTGAACACCGCGGATAGCGCGCGCAGAGCACGGGTGAAACCGTCGAAGGCACCCATCGCGCCCATTTGGACGTTAAAGTCGCGGAAGGCTGTCAGCAGACGGCCCAGCTCAGCCTGCGCGCTTTTGTTTGCGTCAGCAAGCTTCTTGGCCACCGATTTGCTCATTGCCTCGGCCATCAACAGCTCGGAGCCCAGGCCGCTGACCTGACCCTTGGAGACCGCATTTTTCCAGCCATGCTCGTCGAGGTTGTTTTCCTTCATGAAGGCCTGTTGCAGCAGCTGCTTCGCGCCTGGCAAGTTGGCCGGCATACTACGGTTCAGGATGGCGCCGTTGAAGTGGCCCATGTCCAGCGGCTCGGTCAGGTCGATTGCCATCGCGCGCTTGACCTTGGCGTCCGACAAGTGCCAGGCGGCGGCGTAGTCCATCACGCCCGTAAAGATTTTGTGCGTTTCAGCGATTGACGCGCCGGCCAGCTTGGCCGAGTTGGAAAACTTTGCGTACTCTTCGCCGATAAACTTAATATCGCGGCCGTTTTTTACTGCCAGGCCGTGGACGTACTCAAATTCCTTGGCGCCGGCTTCCTCGGACCCCGCCGACAGGGTGATTTGGTTCTTCATCTCCTGGTAGAGCATGTTGTCCCTGACTGCGGACCGAACGCCCACCAGGGCACCGATGCCCGCGATGGCCGTGCCCATACCGCCGCTCATCGAGGACTTGAAACTTTGCACGAACGACTCGGACGCAGAGCGGCCCCAGTTCGTCATGGCGGACTTGAACCTGCCGCCGAAGCTGTTTGCCTGTGCCAGACCAGCGGCCTCAGCGGCCGCCACACCGCGAACGGCATTCTCTTTGTGCGCCATGTCCCAAGCGGCAACAGGATTTGCTACCCGACCACCATTGGCCCAGCGGTCCTGCTCGGTGATGCCGCGCAGGCGGGCCAGGTCATTGGACTGCGAGCGACGCGCTTCCGCCGTGGCTAGGGCCTGCAGACGGCTCAGGCGGCGCTGGTGGGCGGCATCGGCTGCGGCTTCCTGGCGGGCGAGGATTTGCGCCTGGACAGCGGCCAGGTTGTTTGCCGACGCGAGGATTTTGGCGTCTGCCGTGGTGGCCAATTGTGCGCGCTTTGCTTCGGCAGCATCTTTAGCCACTTGGGCCTTGCGGTCCATGGCGGCGAGCTTGTTGGCGTGGCGTTCGCGCTCGGCCTCGATGCGCTTGTCAATCGAAGCAGACTGCTCCGCGCGCTTGGCGAACTGGCGAGTGGCGACCATTTCCTTCTGCTTTTCAAGCAGCTCGAGCTTGCGGGCGTGCGCCTGCTCGGCAGTCAGCTCCTTGCCGCGCGCCGACTCGGCCTTCGCCGAAAGCGCCGCAATTTTAGCGCCAGCCTTGTCCAGGCTGGTAGACGTAGAAACGCCGGCCGCGCCCAGAGCAGCCAGTAGTTCCGTAATCTCTTTTTTGAGTTGAGTGACTTTTTCGGCGCCAGGAGTGTTTACCTGGAGCTCGACAGAGGCCTGCAGATTTTTGTCAGACATTTTTATGGGCCGTTTTCAGTTCGTCGTGGTACTGGCTGAGGGTCTCGAACAGGTCCGCGTCGCCGGAGACAGCTGCTGAGTGCGAGATGGTGGCGATGTTGAGCGCTTGGGCGGCGTCAAGATTGCGGCGCCAGAGGGCGGCGCTCATGTAGCCACGCCATTCAGCGAGGCCCATCTCTTCTATATCGTGTAGGGAGTGCCCTACAGATTTGAGGAGGGTGAAAGCCTGGAACCAGTCCATGCCGGGGTCATCGGGGTTCAATGACGAAGAGCCGCTTCCCATCAATTCCTGTGCCAATTCGGCATTCAGGTCTTCGTTGGTTAGCGGCCCTTGATTGCTGTCTTCAGCGGTTAATCCGGCTTCAGCAGCTCTTTTATGCGCTTCGTCCACCCCGGTATTTTCGGTCGGAGCGCTTTCGAGAAAAAATCTTTATTTACTTTCACACAGGCCAGCAGCAGGGGCACAATCTCTTCGGGCCCCAGTTCTTCTGCCCACTCAACTGGCTTCTTTGCCGCGACTGCAGCAAGGAGAATGGCCGGGCCGGCGCTTACCTGGATTACCTCCAGAACGTCCCGGATATTCAGCTCTTTGCCCTGGGTATGGGCAGAAAGCTGCATGACGAAACCGACGCAAGCGTGGGCCTGCTTGATTTGTAACATGTTGAACCGTTTGAGTTTAAGGGTTTCCCCAGCGACCTGAATTTCAGTTTCGTCGGGGAGGACTGTGCTCAGTTTCGAGAAAAAGAGCGACATTGGTGTTTACCTTTATGCCAGAGTGATGGTTCCGTAACCGGCCAGCACACCCTCGGCGACGCTGTTCGGGTCGTAGATGGCGTCACCGTCCATGTCCATCTTGGCAATGGTATTGCCCACCAGGTCGTAGCCCTTGGCCGGATTGAGGCCGATACGCGGCAGGTCGACAATGACTGACGAGCGGTTGTTTGCAGTATTCAGCCCTTCGAACAGCAGCGCAATTTGCGGAGTCTGGCGAGTTAGAATAGTGGTGCTGGTCGACTTGGCCTTGTTGCCTGCGACGGCTACGTCGCCAGCAATGTCTGCCTTGAAGGTCGCCGTGCCATCTTTGTTGACGATATAGTCCGACGCTGCAATAAGGGACGGGCCGGTTGCGGTGGTAATTGTGGAGCCCGGCTTGCCGAACTTGTAGTCCAGACCGGCGACGATTGGGCCGGAAATGGTCGAGGTGAAGGTGCCTGTGCCGCTTTCGCTCGAAATGTCGCCGAAGAAGCCCATCGAGAAGTTGTCGATGGAAGCGTTTTCCAGCGTGAACGAAACAGACAGGTCGCTCGTATCGGTAATGCGCAGGTCTTTAAAGCGATAGCCGGTTTGGTCTTCGCGGTGTTCGACGAGCGTCACCTTTGGCTCGAGTTTCAACATTGGTACGTTTCCAACGAAGCGGTAGCCGCCCAGAAAGCCAGCTGGGTCGTATTGCGCAACTTTCAGACGGCCAGCGCCGCGCAGAAGAATTTGTTTATTGCTCATTTCGGGTATCCCCTTGGATTGGTTAAAGGTGTTTCGCGGCGCCGGCTTCCACGAGAAATTCGGCAATTGCTGCGGGTACGGCGATAATGTCGCCAGGCTGCGTGTCCACGCCGTTGTGCGTGTGAGGCTCGCAAATCGTTACTTCGACCAGTACGGGGGCGGCCGACATGCTGCTGCCGGGGGCCATATCGGATTTGGTGATTTTCTTTTTCATTGCGTGACCACTTCCGTGAAGAACGCGAGCTGGTAAAAGCCCTCGCCTTGCTCATAGACGGGGACAGCGGCTTGGGTGCGGCGCATCTCGCGATGCTCATCTGAGGGAAACCAACCTGCCAAAGCTTTGATAACCTTGGAAATTAGAAACCCCGCTTGGAGCCGCTCTCCGTAGCCGGACTCAATCGCCCAGTCGTCCCGGACCACCAACTCAATCAGCCATTTTTGGTCTACTACTTGTATAGCGCCCATGACGCCGGAATCCGATGCTTTCACGGTATCGCCACCGAACAGCACCAGGGCGGCCGGCGTCGGCACGGTGCGCGCGACCACTTCCTGCACCGAGCGGCTGCCGTCGATAAACGCCAGCTCCGGCACTTGGTCCCGCAGGCGGTCGATAATCAGCTGCTCAGCGAGCAGGTAGTTTTCTGTCAGGCTGGCCATTAGTAGCCCCCGGTGAAGCTGCGAGACCAGTCGTCCAAGGAGCCCGCCAGGCGTCCGCAGCTGATTGATGGGGAGCTGACCATAGGCAGGCGGCTTGATGCAGCCACGCTGTTCATTTGGTCGGGCACGCCCAGCATTACATCGCCGCGGGACACTTTGTTGAAAAACGAGACGGCCTCGTCGCGCCGGCCTGTGATTTGCACGGTGGTCTTTTCGCTGTAAATCCGGTGCCGGGTCAAGTCCGCGATAAACGGCTTGATGACCGGCGGCACCGATTTGAGAGGCAGGGCGTACTGCGTACTGATGTAGGCATCAGCCTCGTCCTCTGCCTGCGCGATAAACAGCGCGGCGCGCGCTTCCAGGGTGGAAGGGTCAATAGGCGATACCCGCCCGGTAGCGTCGCGGGTGGTCCCCAGCGCCTGCACAAGTGCATCGCCGGGAAACATCGCCAGAAACTCGCTAACAGACAAGTACCGGCTCATTGCTTAGACCGCGTTTTGGAACAGGAAAGCGGAGTCGGCGCTGGTGATGACCGGTGCGCGCTCGTAGGTCACGCCATAGACGTTGGCCTTGGCGTTCTGGTCCCAGTAAGCGTTCTCGACCAGCGGGTTGCCGTTCAAGGTGTATGTGTAGCCGTACGATGGCACATACAGCGAGCCAGCTTTTGGCACGAAAGCCAAAATGGCGTCGTTGCCCCAAATGTCGGCGAACACGTCGTCGTCGCCAGCGAACACGCCTTTTGCAACCTTGACGGTAGCAACTTCGAACAGCTCAGCCAGCATCTGCTCGCTCACTGCAGCGAACTGCGTGTATTTGATGCGCTCGACCACTTTAGGGTGACGCTTCAGCGCGGCCATAACCTTAGGGCCGAGGACCAGGGTGTTTGGATACTGGCCGATGCGGGTGCGGACTACTTCGCGAGCGTCAGCAACGTCAGCGAGTGGGTCCGAAGATGGGTCCGACCACTTAGCCGAGCCAGTCATGGTAACTTTCGAGCCAACGGCGTACTTCGACGCATCGCGGGCCAGGCCAGCTTGCTCGCACTCCAGGCCGAGCGTCAGGGCGCGCATCACGGTTTCAACGTGAATTGCTGCCACGTCGACGCCGGCGACAGCCATTGCTTCGCGCTGGTTTTCGCGGGGCACGACTGCCTCGAGCGAGTCTTGCACCAGAGCGAATGGCAAGCCTGCGTAACCGACGTTCAAACGCTTGGTGGGGCCACCAGGTGCGCGGCGTGCGTTGTACAGCTTGAACGACTCTTTGCCGAACTGGAGGATTTGGCCACCGGTAGTTGCGACGGGGATGCGGGGGAATAGCGCCGGGCCTACAAACTCGGCGTTCTCGTAGCCCTGAGCCACGGTGGTCAGGATTGGGTTGAGGCCGAGGCCCTGTTGGCCTGGGCTCATGGTTTCGTTGGACATGTAGTCTCCTATTGGATTTGGTGAGCTTCTTGTTTTTAAAGAGAGCGCGGGGTTTTTAAGCGGCGATGAGGAAAATTTCGACTGCTTGGTCAGGAGCACCGGCGTTCACAGCGCGGCCGACCACAACACCGGTGGTTTGCTCGACGGCCTGACCGAAAGCGTCTGACTCGACAGCGGAACCAGCAGCGATTGGGCCGCCAGCGATAACCAGGGCGGTGCCGATTTGCTCGACGGTGACGTATTCGCCGACAGCTGCATCGGTGCGGAATGCGCCCATCGCAGCAGCGCCAGCAGCGCAGGTTGCGCCGGTGTAGCCTGCGAAAGTGCGGCCTTTAACAGCAGCGGTTGCGCGGACGGTTTGGCCGTAGAGGGCCTTGGAAGTTTGCATAAAATCTCCTTAGATTTTGGAACAGGCTTGGATGAGGGAGCATTCAGGGTGGGCAGCCATGTAGGCTTGGGCTTTTTGCAGCTGTGCCAGGCCTTCGGTCGAGACCGTGTAGCCGGGCGCCACTGTAAAATCCATGTGCGCAGGAGCCGGGCCGCTAACGTCAGTAGCCACTTCGCCGTAGTGCACTGCTTTCGGCAGAGCGGTCAGCAGGTCTTTGAGCAGTTCTGCAGCAGGCTTTTGCTCGCCTTCCGCAAAGTCGATTGAGCCGACATGGCGCAGTGTCTTGAAAAGTGTAGATACCGTATTCTTCAAACCCGGCACTACGCGGCCGTCGGCAATCAGGCCTTCGCAGAAATTTTCAATTTCGGCATCGCGCAAGACTTGCTCACGCTCGGCCAGCTCGGCTTCGCGGGCAGCGATTTGCGCTTCTTTCTCAGCAAAATCAAACGTCGGAGCGGCGAGAGTCGCAGCTTGAACGGCCACAGCAGCAACTTGGACAACAGGGGTGTCGACGGTGCCGGCAGCCTCGGCAAAGTCCGCAGCAGGCGCTACAGCCGGTTCTGCCACCGGTTCAGCAGCAGGCACGACAGCTTCAGCGGCCAGCGCAGCGGCTAGCTCGGCCACGACAGCAACTTGAATTGCCACTTCAGCAGGCGCGGCTTCCGAGAAGGCGGGCATCACATCGCACGCAGTCTCTGGCAGAGCCGCAGCCACTTCCAGGCTCAGCACGGTGTAGCCAGGCAGCGCTTTGTCAGCTTCGTCCTGTCCGAATTTACCCAGAATCCAGTCGCGCAGCGAGCGCATCAGGCCAGCCTGTTGCACGTCGTCGTAGTCTCCGAAGGACACGATGCCATCGTTGGCGTCGGAAAACGAGACAGCTTTCAGGCCCTTGACCGCCGGCGCCATCGCGCCCAAGAAGCCCAGGTGGCGGAGAAAAAAGCCCTCTTTTGCAGGGTTGCTCGCGCTGTCCGGTGTGTAGAACGAGGCCGAAACTTTCTTGTACTTGCCATCGTTGACCAAGGTTTTCAGGCCTTCATCGACGGAGCCTGGCTCTGCCAGTAGCGTGCCGGTGTCTTCGTTATAAACCAGCTTTTCGACCCATCCATAGGCCGGAGCGTCGTGCGTTGGGTGGCCAATGACCAGCGGTGCCTTGAAGGTGTCGCCGCCTTCAGCAACTTTTGCGTTGTAGGAAACGGCAGCCGCGCGGAGCGTGTCAGCGGTAAAGTCCGTCGTGTGGCCGGAGTTGCTGGTCTGCACGCCGGCCTTGAAAATTTCGATTTGCGTCATTTGGGGAATCCTTTAATGGATTTGGGAGCCACATACATCACGTGTAGCTAACGGTTAGAGGGAATTGTTTATGTGGTCGAGGATGGTTCGGGCAGCCTGCTGCAGACCAGCGGCGGTAATGCCCACCAAAGGACGAGCTGGCACGTAGCGGCTGCCGTTGTGGTACCCGGTCTGGTGCATGCCGGCCACCGGTGCAGGAGAGCCCACGACGACAGACCGCGACGACGCGAAGACGGCCACAGAATCCTGGAGCGACCCGCTGCGACGCAAAATTGGGTGGGTACCGGGGTAGCCGCGGCTTTCACGTATAGCGACCGTGGTAGGACGAAGTGCTGCCCAGGCAACGCCGTTGCCACCCATGTCGGCAGCCCAATTCATTGCCATGCCAGCCCGCAGGTCCCGGCCGACGAGGGCCATCACGGGGGTTAAGTCTTTCAACTCCCCCTCAAGACGGCCCAAGCTCGCGAAGAGCAAGTCGAAGCCCTTAGTGCTGAGCTTCAGTTGCAGCATTGACGTTTACCTGGGTAGCGCCGGCCGAAGCCGGACTGGCAGCGGCTGCGGTTGCCATCTGCTCGGGAGTAGCGCCGGCCTGCGTGTCTTCAAACTCGCCGCCGAATTTCTCTTCCATCCAGGCCTTGGTGCGGCGGAACCCAGCTGCGAAGTTCACAGCCACAATTTCGGCTTCTTTCTTCAGGTCGACGGGCTTTTTGGTGTTGGTGATGAAGCGCGGGGCCTTGGCGCCCGGGTGGTTAAACTCGGTCAGCCAGCACACCACGGTCTTGTTCAGGGCCGTGTCGATACGGCCGGTGTCGGAGATGGCCAGTTCCTGACGCTGGTCGTTTGCTGCCTGCGCAGCCGCCTCGCCAGTTGCGCCGGCGCCGTCCTGGACTGCTTCGCCCACGGCCTTGCTAATTTCTTCGTTCAAAAACACGATGAAAGTGTTGTAGACCGCTTCGGCAGCGTGGCGGCTGGACTCCAAAACCTTCATATTCGAGCCGCCAGGCACCGCAGCTGCTTTTGCGCCATTTGCGAGCATGACGGCGGCGTTGAACACGCGGTCCATCACTTCCTGTGTTGCCCCGTCTGGTGCCTCGCCGACGATGGCCGGGGTCGTGAGCTTGTCAGCAAATTCAAGCCAGAACTTTTGCAGCTCGCGCTTGAAATGGATGGGCCACCAGAGCACGGAGCCCAGGCCGCGGCCATACGGCCCGTTCATGCGGCGGTCGAAGGTCGACCAGATGAATTTGCGGTCTGGTACGCGCTTGCCGATAATCATATCGTCCAGCGTTTTGAGCCGGATTTGGTACTGGTCGTCCATGTTGAAACGGATTTGGTCGCGCGAGAGAATGTCGTCGAGCACCACTTCCGTGTCGGTGCGGGACCACATCGCTTCGCCCACCTGAAAACCGTAGACCAGCTCCGCAAGCAGCATCTCCTCGCGAATCTCCGACAGCCGCAACTTGGACAACTGCCCTTTGATGGCGAGCGCCGCCGCAACGTCGCGAGCCTTTTTGCTACCGGGCTGCACGTCCCACGGGTAAGCATTGATGGCGCTGGCGCGTTTGCGCAGCACTGAAAGCGCGTGCGGGTCCTGCAGAATCTGGTGATACATGTGCAGGTTCCCGCCACGATTGACCAGCGTCGGGTCATTCTGCCGATAGACGCCCCACAAGGCCGGGAACGTAAAGTCGTTCTCGGTCCCGGCGTACGCGTTAAGCATGGCTTGAAGTTTGTCGTTGTTCATGGGGCTCAATACCCTTGCGTGATTGCCCTGGAAGCCCGCGGGGCGGAGCTGACCAAGACGGTTAAATTGGCGATGCGGCTGTATTCGCGATACCAGTTCAGGAACTGGCTTGTGGAGTCCACCTGGTCGTCGTGGCGGCTTGCTGGGAAGGTCGTCAGCTCGATGAGGTAGTCTCGGAGCCACGATGTTTCCTTCTCTTCAGGTATAGCGACCCGACCACCTTCAGGCACCGAAGACGCCCGCTGAGCGCGAATTAACTTGCTCTCGCCGCCTGGGTCCAGGCCTTTAATTGGCAGGCTGCAGCCGTCCAGCAGGTCGTCGACGAGCGGCGCCCCGTTGCTTTTTGCCTCGACCAAAATCAGGTCAGCGTGCTGAATGCCGGCGTGCTCGACGACGAATTTGCGCAGCGCCGGGTACAGCAGCCGGCCCCGGAACACATGTGCCAGGTAGACGCCCCGCTTAAAGATGTGCCAGGTGGTGCAGACGCTCGGGTCGTTAATCTGCTTGTCCTTTTGGGCAATGTCCCAGGACTGGATGATGCGGGTCGGCTTCTCGCCAGGGTCCGCAATGTCGCTCAGGCGCTTCAGGAACCAGGCCGGATTGAACGTCAGACCGTCGCCCGGAACCGGGCGCTGTTGGTAAAGCGCCGACCATTGCCGCGGAGTGCCGCTGCTTTTCTTGGCCATGAGCAGCTCCAGGCTCTGGCGTTCAGGCCAAAGCGCTTCGCCGAATTGGCGGCCCAGCGGGTCATTTGCGGGATTAACTTCCTCGCAAACGGCTTCCAGCGTCAGGACGTTCCAGTTCTCGTGCTCGTGCTCTTCCAGCGTCCAGCCGGACAAATCGTCCAGGTGCCACCGTGTGTTAATGATGTGAATCCACGTGTCGTTATGCAGACGGGTAATAACCACGCCCGAATAGAAGTTCTTCACTTCCAATCGCGATGCGTCGCTGTCCGCGTCTTCCTGGTCCTTAATAACGTCGTCCAGGATGATGCCGTCCGCGCGCCGACCAGTGCCGCCGGCTTTACGGCCGAGGGCTACCAGGCCGCCACCGCGGGTAAATACAAACTCGGCCTTGCTGTTGCTGTCGTGGGTAATTCGGCAATCAGGAAATACCGCCTGGTGCTTCGGGTCCTGGATAAGCGACCGAATAGCGGAGCCACGGGTATCAGCCAGCGGCTGCGCATAGGTTGCGAAGATGAGGTTCTTATCAGGGTGCCGGCCCAGATACCAGGCCGCAAACAATTCAGACGCAGTGCGCGTCTTGCCGTGCTGCGGCGGCATAAAGGTCTGGTCGCGCTTTGATTTGCCCGACTCAATATCGGCAAGCTTGTCCATTAGGATGAGCAAATGCGGAGCGAGCTGATAACCCGGGTCCATTAGGACGCAGTACGCTGGGAACGAGTCGCGGGCCCGCTGGATAACCATGCGGGCCATTTCGGCATTAGACAGCTTGCCGGTCTTGCGCTTAGGTGCTTTCGTCGTCGCTGCCATTTTTCGCAATCGAGTCGGAGAACAAAAGCGCCATACGTTTCAGCTGGTCGGGAGTCAGGTCAGCAGTGACACTGATGTTTTTGGTCTCGATGGAAATAGGTGCGGCGATACCGGTCATCTTGCAGACGTTGGAGACGCTGTCATTCACTAGCTTTATCGCGGTAAGGCGGTCTTTCGGGTCGGACAATGGGTCGTTCACAATCTCGAGCGCTTTGCGGCGCATGTTCTCGAGCGTGTCCAGCTCGCGCGCCAGCAATTGAGCGGAGCCGCCTTTTTGGTCTTTCAGGACTAGCTTGATGGCTTTCTTATAAGCCGCGTGGCAAGCCTGGCGCGAGATGCCCAGGCGCTTGCTAATTTCGTCGTAAGTCAGGAACTGCCGGCGCATCGCGATGACGGCTGAGGCGCGTTCGGCCGCGTCGAGCTCGCGCGGCACCGTGGAGTCGGTTCGCATAGGTGTCTTTCAA
This sequence comes from Pseudomonadota bacterium, assembly GCA_030853745.1. GTDB lineage: Bacteria > Pseudomonadota > Gammaproteobacteria > Burkholderiales > Burkholderiaceae_D > JALYUM01. The sequence goes on from JALYUM010000200.1 coordinate 40,208, forward strand.
AGGAAGGGGGAGCCCGGCCGGCGCGAACTGCTCGTTGGCCAAGGCGGATGCTCGTGGGGGCTCCCGAAGGGGCTACAAAGTGTAGGAACCGGCCTGGCAAAAACCGACCCCTTAGGGGGTCCCCCTGTTCCCTTAACCTCTTCCTTTCGAGGTGAAGAGGGGGTACCCACAGGGTCAGCCTTCTGCCATATGGTTATTCCGGCGTTTCGACGAGGCCGAAAACCTATGCCGACCACGGGGCAAACGTGGTCCGAACGGCAGCCCCTCGCAACAGTGCCCTGACTCCCAAACCTTTGTTTTCAGCGCGGGATTCTCACGCTGTGGCGCCGTTGTCGGGTTCGGTCCCCGCCCCCGAAAAGGTTGCCGGGCCGCCCCCCGTCCGCTCCGCGCACTCACTGCGCGAGCAGAAACTCCGGGGCCAGGTAGCCGGCTGCGACCAATTCCTCCGGCGTCGGCACGCGTGTGTTCGCCGTGTCGAGTTGCCACTGGACAGTCGCGGCGTGCAAAGTGCCGTTTGTGTTCAGGCGGCTAATGAGCGAGGCTTTGGCCTGGCCCTGAGTTTGAATGTCCGACAATTGGTCTTGGGTAAGCAGCACGGCACCAGCAGTTGCGAGCGAGGCGACTAATAGGGCAATCAGGGTATTCATGCAGGGCTTTCGGAATGGGCTGCGGAGTGGTTGCGTTTATCGCAACTTGGCTGTATAACCTGTACGGCTATACAGTGAAACTAAGGAGAGACCATGAATCGCTTATCCGCCTTCCTGCGAATGCTTATCACTGACCCTGCGAATCCCGGCTTCGGCTCCAAACCGGGCTCCAGCTCTAAAGCAGGCTCCGGCTCAAATTCAGGTTCCGGCTCCGGCTCCAATTCAGGATGGGGTGTTAATCCGGCGACACTGCTCCCCATGGAAGACGGTTTTACCGATGTTGGCGGGAACGCGATGGGCATCGGTCTGAATGGAAGCGTCGGGGCTTTTAACTACGACACTGGGATGAACCCCGACGACTATTACGTCGAGGACAACTCCTGCTGGTCCGAACCCATCGGGCACGATTGCGGGAGCGTGAGCTTCGAATGCCACAATACGTTCGACGACTAAATGTTTCGAGGAGTGCCGGCTACTAAGCCGCGAACCAATAGCCTCAGCTCCAAGCGCATTCATTTGCGAGAGCTTTTTTGTGCTGACCAAAAAACAACCCCGCCAATTGCACGCTGTTTTGGCAGGCCGGCAAAATGGGCGGGGAGTTTTCGCGCTGCCATACAGAGGTGGGCGAGATGTGGGTATTTGGAACGCCCGGGTGGAGTTGAACCACCTGGCCCGCGTTCGTAGCGCAGGCACCGAAATTCCGTCGGCGGGCGTAGTGTTGGCATACCGTACGGGATTCGAACCCGTGAATGGCACCTTGAAAGGGTGCTGCCCTGAGCCGCTAGGCGAACGGTATATTGACTGGCTCCGCAGCCTGGACTCGAACCAGGGACCCGCGCCTTAACAGGGCGCTGCTCTACCAACTGAGCTACTTCGGAATTGGTGACGACGGCAAGGCGGCGACCCCGCGTCGACAGCCTGCGGGACATTGCGAGCTGCGACTGCCTACGGCCAGAACTTTGCGGGGGTGTACTCTTGCGCCAATCGTGTCGGCTTTCCGGCTTGCCGGCCCCCAGGTGCTACGTCATCAAAATGTATAGCGACCCTCGGGACCAAATGCGGCTTGGGGGCGTCAGCTGGGTTTGACCAGCCGCAAATGCAGGACGGGCGCCAAAGCGCCGAGTGTCGGCGGAGCCACGTGCTCAAAGTGCGCAGCAAGGGCCCTGCCAAGGCCTTCAAGGCCCGACAGCAGCTCAGGCAGGTGCACATGAAGCGCGCCAGCCAGCACGTGCTGGAGCGCCTGCCTAGCCCTTTCATTGAGCCAGCGCGGTCCGCCCATTGCTAAGTCCTCTGCCAGGTGGCGCCAGTCATCGGGTTCCTCAAAGGCCCGCATCCAGTTGCCAGCGTCCAGGTCTCCTTCTTCGACCCCTGCTGTGAAGGCGTCAAGGAATATTGCGTCGGCGCCGTAGTTCAGCCCGTCGGCCCGCATTGCGTCCTTGAAGGTCGCGTAGCAAGGGAGCGGGATGAAAGCCTTTGCTACGTTGTCCCAGCCCCCATGCTCGGTTAAGAACGGCGCGCCGCATTTAAGGAAGCGTTCGTGGAGCAGTTGCGTCTTTTTTGGCTTGTAGGCGGGCATTTCGGGTCCGGGGTATTGTTGCTGTAATGCAGTATAACGGGTGTGCTCGCTCGGCAGTGCTTGACGGGGGCTCTCTGACCCCGCACCTTGGCCAACCGGGGTAATGCCGGGGCTCCAAAGCAGCAGAATTTCGCATTGTTGCGTGTTTCGATGACAGGTTTATTGGGCCTGCTCCCTATACAAGGGACCAAACACACAACGGAGTACACAATGAAGAAATACATCGAACACGGAGAGCAGACGCCAAAGGGCTACGGCGTCAGCTACGTCGACTACAGCCGCGCAGTCTTAGTGTGCCTCCCCCTTGGGCTGAACTTTATCGTCGGCTGGGCGATGGCCGCTTACTTTCGGCTCAGCTCCGGGCCTTCTGGGAAATTCACCGCGATGCTCGAGCAAGCCCAACGGAGTGGCTTCAAGGCTGGCCTTGCTGCTGGCGAAAAGAGGGGGTACGCGGACGGACGCGACCAGGCGCACAGCGAGGGTTTCCGCGACGGCTACAACACGGCATTGGACGGGTTCTTGAAGCTGTCGGGAGTAGCAAAATGAGTAAAGTAAACAAATCAGTAGTCATGCGGGTGACCCCGGACGAGGCCGCGAAGCTTCGCTACCAGCGCAAGTTCGATAAGGCCTGGGCAAGGGAACAGGCTTGGGCAAAGGAACAAATCGAGGCCCTCGACTTGAACGGGCTGGGGGGCATCTCATGCAATTAAACCTTCTCGACCAGCACCTGAGCACCCTCATGCTTTCCACGTGCCGATACCGCAATGGCGTGATGATTGCGAACTGTAGCTACGAGACGCTCAGCGACGTAGAGGACTTGGCCACGGGCGGCGGCGGCCACCCTACCGAGTTTGAGTACGGATTGACCGACGACGACGACATACCCGCGGCTTACGGCGGGACAGTTGCCGAAGCGATGAGCAATCTGGAGGCCAAGTACGCTCGGATGGAGGCGGCGGGCCAGGAGCCAGGTAACTTCGCCAACGTGCTCGAGGCTCTCGAGACGGCGTGCGGCGACGACTGGAAGCCGCTCTACGAGCAGCTGGTCCTGGAGCAGAGAGAGTGGCTGGAGCGACGGGAACGAAGCAACAGGGAGCACATCGCTGGCCCAGCTTTGACAGTCCGCATGGAGCTGCCGGACATGTCGGCCGATGACCTGCGCCTGGCCTTTTTTGGGCCGGACGTACGAAAATCAGCGAACTGATTGCGAAGCTCGAGGCGCTCAAGGCCGAGCACGGGGACTGGTGTGCGTCACCTTGGAGCGAAGCGAGTATGGGATGGGCTCCGAGCACTGCGACGTTTGGAAGCTGTCCCTAGAGGACCGCATATGTGAGGTGAGCTACGGGTATCCTCAACCGGCACCAAGCACCATCGTGCAGCTTAACTAACCCCGTTGGCCAAGCAAACCTGCCCTAAACCCTGCCGCCTAGTGGGGTTTTTATTTCTGTGTTGGGTTTCCCCGTTTGTAGAGCAGGTCTCGAACTTCCGAGACTAGCCCAGCATCTTCCAGCGATAACTGCTCACTACCGTTCTCTCCGACCCGGGCGCGAGTAATCTCCGCCATTCGTTCACGGGTAACAGGCTTCAGCAACCTACTCATAATTTCGAGGCTCCGCGGATTCATAGCACCGGTTTTTGATTTAAGAAGGGGAACGGTAGCATTTTTTCAAAAATTTTCAAAATTTAAAAAATTCGCTATCACCGGTGGATGCCTGCGTGGGCGTATTGAGGCGCCCCCTCTGCGGGAAAATGACGCCCCCTGTGCGCGCTTTTGTGCGCCGGCCAGTGCGTCGTTCTGTGCCGGCCTGTGTGCTTGCTGATGTGTGTGCCTCGCTGCGCTCGGCTCGAGTGCTGGCCTGCTTGGCCCGGTGCGTCACCTGCTGCGCCGCGTGTGCGTGGCTCTGTGTGCCGGCGCCTGCTTGGCACTGCGCCCGCTTGTCTGCCTGTGCGAGTGCGTCGCCTACTGCGCTGCCGAGTGCGCCGCCCACTGCGCGTCCGTGTGCGTGCTTGACTGCATGTCCGAGTGCGGCGCGCTGTGCATGCCCTTGTGCGCCGGAGCCTGCTTAGCGCTGCGCCTGCTTAAGTGCCTGGCAAGTGCGTCGCCTGCTGTGCGGCCTTGTGCGGGCCCTTCCTGGCGTGCTGTGCAGGTCGGCGCCTGCTTGTCAGCCTGTAAGGTCGAAGCCCTCCTGGCGGGCCCTGCGCCTGCCTGGTGGGCGTACGGTGCCGCGCCTGCCTTGCGCCCTTCATTGCTGCCAATGCTGAGTCTGCTGCCAATAGTGCTGGGCTGCTGCTGTGCCGCCCCTTAGGGCGGCGCTGCTGCTGCGGGGCTTTCTGCTGTCAAGTATGCGGAGCTGGCTGCAGTGCCGGCCAGCGGCCGGCGCTACTGCTGCCGGGGTCTGGTGCGCTGTGGACAATGGGCGGGGGCGCTGCTGCTGCGGGGCTCTTCCGGGCAAACTGGTGCGCGGGACTGCGTACGATTGCGGGCAAGGCAAAAGCCCCGCAACTGGTGCGAGGCTCTTGGGCTGAAAGGCTGTCGGCCAGGATGGGCGGCTAGGCAAATGCGCCGGCGGCTTTCAGTCGTGCGTAACCAGCAGCAGCGCGGGCATTATCTTCGAGGCTGGCACCAGAGTCGGGGCGTGCTGCTTTCGTCGCCGCGCGCGCTGCTACTCCCGCGCGCTCCTGGTCCGACTGCACGCGGCGCCGCGCTGCTGTCTCTGCGCGCATCCGCGCTAAGCGCTCGGCGGGGGCCGTCAGCCGAAGGTATGCGCGCAGCAGTTCGACTACGGCGACCCGCGTCGCGATGCCGTGCTCGACCAGCGCCGTGGCAAATGCTGCCGGGGTGTACTGTTCCGCCGCCTCGAGCTTGTCAGCCAGCTTAGCGCCGGTCTGGCCCTTGCGAGCAAGCGCCTGGCACTCGGCCGGCGTGCTGCTGCCTGGGCGAACTGCCAGTGCGGCACGCACTGCGGCCAGCGCCTCACTGCGGGGGCGGCTAGCAAAAGCCGCTGGGTTCATGCGAGCCAGCATGTGCGCCGCGTCCTGCATTACTGCCGACAAAGCGGGCGGGTTCAGGGCTAGTTGCGGGGCTTTTTGAGTTGTTTTCATGGTGTAAGTCTCCAATTGCGGGGGTTTGTGTGTGTTATTCAGTTGCTAAAACGTATAGCAATCAGGGGTAAAAATAGCGTTCTATACTTTGGCGGGCACCCGGATAGCTAGGGGCCAGGCCGATAAATCGTGGGGGCTGGAGGGCTGGCGGGAAGTGAGCGTCAACCCGAGGGGACGCGCAGCGCAGGCATTTAGCTGTTATTCGTCACGGCCGTGCATCTCGCTGTCAGCTTCAGGCTGCAGAAGGTAGGCCACCATCGTAAGCCGTATACCGTCATCCTTGGCAAACAGCACTTGAGCGAGGCGGCGCTGCTCCGCGATAAGAAAAAGCCCCGCAAATTAGGCGGGGCTAGGTGCAGGGCTGGGCGGCTTAGCGCTTGCTGCGCGCTTCTGCCTGCTCGTCCTCGAGCCCTTCAAGTAGACCGTCCCAGCAGAGCTCCAGCAGCCCTGGGTAATTTTTCTGAACATGACGGACCAGGCGGAGCTGCACTGCGACGCCGCAAGAAGTTGTGGGAGCCAGCCCAAGCCTGGCGAACTGCAATTCCCAGTGTTTTGTGTTGCCCCGGAAGTTTGTGCCGGCGTTATTGCCAATCTCGTAAATAAGGCCAGACGCGGCGAACACGGCGCCCGCCTGCTCGAATCCCTGTACATCGGCCATCTCGTTCATTTCCTCGAACAGCTTTGGCTGGGCTGCCATGGCAATGAAGAATGCCCGGCTCTGTTTGCGGGGCTCGGTTCCCGTAGCTGCTACCTCAAGCGCGAGCGCTATGGCACCGCCGGCAAGTGAGTTTTCCGAGTGGGCGCGGGCGAATTGCATGAGGTGAGCTGCTTTATTGGATGCGGTGGTCATTTTGAAGTTCCGTTGTTTTTGTATTGGGTTGTGTGCTGGGCGCTGTTTTCAGCTGCTCATAATATGTATAAGTAGCAAATCGGAAAACTATCCAAACTAATTTGTAACAATTGTATCCGGGAGGCATGAGGCACTTTAGGCCAGAAGGCCAAGCCAGTGTCCCTGCGGGGCGTACAGCAGCGCTACGACGGCCATCGTTGCTACGGCAGTTGCAATCGTCAGTGCCCAGTCGGTGCGTGGCGCTGCGTATGCGTTCTTGTTCGGGTTCATTGCGGGGCTTTCGGGTCGGTGAGGCAGTGCCCGGCTCACGCCGGGCTGTTGTCTGGTTAAAACTGCTCGATGGCGAGCAAGCGCGTGCGGTTCTCGACTGCATGTCCGGACGCGGCTTCCATCGTGCTGAATCGAGCGATTTGCGGACCAGCGGCGTGGTACGTCCAGACGCCGAAGTGGCCAGCCTGTTCTGGCTCAGCGGGCGCCGGTGCAAAGGCACGCGCGGCCTGTTCCAGCTGTTCGGCGAAGCACAAGGCCCACTGGCAGGCGGCCGGGCGGTACTCGGTCGGGTAGTCACTCCCGCAAATGTATTCAGCGCCGAACCCTGCTGCTGTGTCGCGCACTGCGAAGCGGCCTCCGCCTGCCTCATTAGCTGCGTGAACCAGGGGGGCTAGTGCGGCGGCAGTTAGCCAGCCAGCGGTATCGAGTCCGGACATGTGGGCGTCGCACGATGCGAGCGCTGCCAGTGCGCGCGATTTTTGCTTAGCGACCCGACGCCGTTCGGCGCTGTACGCTGAGGCGCTGGCGAAGCTTTCCGGTATTAAACCGGGGCGGCTTTTGACGAACGCAGCGACGGTGGCGAGTGCAGCGCGGCCGATGCGCAGACCGGTGCGGACTGGTGGGACGTTCATGGTAATGCTCCTGGGGTTGTGCGGCTGTTGTGTAATACGTCTAGCAACGGAGCTTTTGAAAAGGCGTTCTATCCGTGCAGCGGCGCCAAGAGCAGTTGGCCAGGACAGGCAGGCGAGGCAAGAAAAAGCCCCTACCGCAATTAAGCGGCGGGGGCGAATTAGAATAAAAGCAGGCGGAAGCCAGAGGCCTATCTAGGGGTCTTTTTTTATGACGGCGGGCAGTTTAGGTGCTGGGTTGAATAACGCTTGCGGCAGTGCTTTCACTGTCACGTAGCGTAAAACCGTACCGAATGCTCGCGGGGTGAACGCCGGCAAAAGCGTAGAGAGTTGCTTTCTATTGCGAACAGCCAAGCCCACGAACAGTGCTGCGGATACGAGTGCCAGGAGGGTCAATTGTTGTGCTTCGTTCATGATATTTCCTAAGGGGTGGGTGGTGGGGGCCTGGGTGGCGGCCCCGATGTGCCGGGGTCGCGCTCTGCTTACTGCTGCTACTGCTTGTCCTTAATACGTATAGAACATGCCCCCCAAAAAGGCGTTCTATAATCGGCCACCTTCACTCTTCCCGAAAGCACCCATGAACGGCGGCGCACAACCCAAATACCCGAAAGGAACGCCCAGGAAACACCACTTCGTCCCGCGGGGCTATCTCGCAGGCTTCTGCGCGGAAGGCACTGAACGATTTGCGCTTTTTGACCGTGCGCGCGTCGAGTATCGCGACCGGCAGGCGCCTGCCGAAGTAGCCCACATTCGGGATTACTACGCATTTGACGTAAGGAACGGAGAGGTTCATTTCAATATCGAGGCGGCTCTTAGCAAACTTGAGTCTGATGCGCTGCCGATAATACGGAAGGTTGATTTGGATGAGGGCATCAGCGACGACGAGCGCTTCGTGCTTGCGCTGTACGTAGCGTTCCAGCACACCCGCACTCCAGTTTTTCAGCATACGGTCGACGGTATCGGGACCCATATGGTTACCCGCATCGCGCAGATGCTCCAGCATGAGAGCGATGTGCCTGAAGAGCAGCGCGAGGTTACGCCGGCACAGTTTGCGGACATGGCAGAGCACCTAGACGTGGAGGTGAATCGCCAGGCAAGTCTGCAAATGATGTTGAATATGGCCCCCGAAATTGCGCATACTCTCAATGCAATGGACTGGACTATCGTCCGGCGTCCCGATGCAAAAAGGTCCTTTATCACGACAGACAACCCGTTTTGCCTGGTCCCCGGACCCGACTACGTGTCGGACGGCTTTCGCGGCATTGGCCTGCAAACGCGAGGCATACTCAAGGTCTTGCCGTTGTCGCAAGCCAGCGCGCTTGTTATTTCCGAGCCAGGGGGTGCCACGTCCAGCTACGTGACCACGCTCGAGGGAGTCCGGCAAATCAATGAAGCGGTGGCGGTGCAGTGCCAAAATTTTGTATTCGGCCGGGACTTGGCGCTGATAAAGAGCATCGTCGCAAGCACCGGCATTGATAAAGCAAAGTGGCGGTCGGGCTGGAATTTTGATTGACGCTCCCTGCCGGCCGCAGTAGCTACACTTAGCAGGCCAACCCGGGAGTCACTCATGCCAGAATCATTCGCAGCTGTAATCCTAATCGCACTCGCAGTCCTAGCGCTTTGCGGCGCCGTCGACTACATCGTAGAGAGCGTCCGCATCTTTCGCCGGGCTTTCACCCGCTACCGGGACAGGCACTGAAAAATACTGGCCTTATTCAGCCCTCGATTGTCGGGGGCTTTTTTTTGCGCCGTAGTCGGCATGCAGGGCCGGCACAGAGTAAAGTGTTGTCGATGAAGAATACGAGCATTAAGAACAAAAAAGCGGCTGCGAGTCGCATCCTCAGCGAGTTTGGCAAAGGTGCTGACAACGAAATGCTGGAACTGCTCCAACCGTGGTTCCCCCAGCCAGAGACAACGTCGGAAGGGATACCCTTCTATTCCCCTGACGAGGTGCAGGCCTTTGACGCTTTGTTCGAGCGGTTCGGCGTGCGCTTTCGGTCGAGCGACGACAGGTTCTATGACATATTCTACGTGAGCAAGCTTTGGTTCAGGCTCACATCGTCCATCGGCGGATACATTGAGTGTTCACGGCACTCCCCGAAACTGTTTGAGCATCTGGTGAAAGAAATGCCTGCCGATTTTAGAGATTACACTTTGGCTGTAATGCGGAATGACCAGCCCGAGACCCAACGGCTAGCGCGTAAGCTTGACATTGAGAACCTGGACGCGTTCTGCATCAAGGGCATATTCGAGGGTTGAGCCAGCGCCAAAAGCGGTAGAATGCCTATTGGCAAAACGCCATCACATTCCAGAGGTACTCCGCATGAAGATACTTAGCGCTGCAGCACTTGCACTGGCACTCTTAGCAGGCGCCGCGAGCCAAGCAGCGCCAGCTCAGGCACCGGAGGTTCTATCGACGGAAACGCTTCGGAGCTTTTGCAGCGCCAATGACGCCGACCTAAAGCGGATTTGCAGCTTCTACATCCTGGGGGTGGTGCAAGGGCTGGCAATGGGAACGAGTCCAGACTTAAATCCGAAATTCAAATGTATTCGTAGGCGTCCTTCATCGCGGTGAGCACTTGGCCGTTAGCCAAAGTCAGCGTCTCCCGCACAATCTCGACCGAGACCAGCTTGGCAGTACCCGCCAACTTATTTTGCTCCACGAGAGCGGTGATGGCCTGGGCCTGCAGAGAGGAAGCAACGTAGCCTTCCAGCTGCCAGACTTGACGCACGGCGTCGGCGCGGGCCAGCTCTTTGCCGATAGTCGGGTCGAAAGTCGACTCGTCCAGGCACGCGCTCTGGCCAACGATTTTGGTCCCGTTGGCCATCTCCAGAACACAAATGGTCAGGGTGCTGAGGCCTTCGTAGGTGTCGCGGGAGATGTAGCGAGTGGCTGCGATTTGTGCTTCGATGTGTTGCGGGGTAAGTTTCATGGCGACGTTCCTTTTGCTGGTTTGGTAAGTCGTATAGAGACCAGCCAGAAAATCTCTGTTCGAGAAACACGCAACAACGGTGTTAGGCTGATGCCCATGAGAAAACAAACCCAAATGAATAACGACGCGATGCGCTTGGCCACTGCAGAGAACGTAAATTTGGACGCGGAGTTGGCCAGCCTGCTCACGGTCTACTACCCTTGCACCGGATACCTTCCCAAGGGCCAGGCCTACTACGCCCCAGAGGACATTAAATTGTTCGACGCGCTGTTCCATCGCTTTGGCCTGGAGCTGTCCTCGCACGACGACCAATTCGACGACGACGATTACCTGCGTGCGCTGTCGGACCGGCTGGTAATCGTGTTCGGGAGCTACCTCGAGGGCTTGCCGCAGTGGCCGAAAATCGTGGAGCGCCGGTTTGCCCTGATGCCGCCGGGGTTTCCCGACTACATTCGCGCAGTACTCGTGAACGATAGGTCGGCCGCGATGCGCTTGGCCGCGCAGCTGGACGTGGCCAACATGGATGCGTTCTGCGTAAAGGGGCTGATGGAGGGCTAGCCGAATAGCAAAGACCGCCTCCAGGGAGACGGCCGGTGTTGGGTTAAGCGGCGACTTTTGCGAGCGAGGCCAAGGCCTTCCACTTATCGTGCTGCGGGACACCGAGGGCGTTCTTCTCAACGACTGTCAGGCTTTTCCAAAACTTCTCGTACGCGGGCAGGCCGGCCTTGGCGGCGGTCTCGCCGTTCATAACCATGTCGGCCAGGTTTGCAGGCGGGGTAGTCGCCGCCGGGGTGGCAGGCTTAGCCACTACAGGCGGGGTGGCCACGCGCGCTGGCGTCGTGTTGTAAGGGGCCGGCTTGGCTTGCACGCCGCTGGCTGCGTTCCCGTCGTCATCTTCTGGAGCGACTCCGAAAGCGGCGGACAGGCTGTAGCGGCGGGCATAGGTCATGGCGCTGCCGAAGCCCTGCGGGTCCAGCTTAGCGATAGGCATGCGCATTTCGTACTCAACCCATTCGCCGGACTCGTGAATGACGCGGGTAATCAGCAACAGCTTGCTGTCTTCGGTCATGGTCGCGTCTTGGAAGTACGCCAGGCCGTGGGCTGCGGCGGCCGGACGGATTGCGTCGGTTACGCTCTGCAGGTCGGCGTACTTGCTCTTGAACGCTGGATTGGCTTTGTCTTTCGATGCGCCGCTAATTTCGGCCTGTGCTTTGACGAATGCTGGTGCGAATTTGATAATCGATTCTGAGGTTTTCATTCTTACTGCTCCGAGGTTGGTGTGGTAAGTCGTATAGGCACCCCTCGTTATTTTTCTGTTGGCGAAACACGCAACAATTGAAAAGCCCCGCACTTAGCGGGGCTCTCTTTTAGCTGACCGACGCTGCCTGCTCGTCCGGGTCAATCTCGACGCGTTGCACGCCGAAGTACGGAGCCAGGAACATCAGGGCGTGGTAGCGGTCGACGCGGTCGTACACATTGCGCTGCGGGATGCCGGCGATATAACCCGCTACGCCCAGGTCGTTGCAAATGTCCTCGAACACCAGTGCGCTCACGCTCAAAATCGTTGGCCAAGCTTCGTGCTGGATACGGAAGGCCCGGCGCGCCGCGTGCACGTCCTGGCGCGGGTCGGTACCGCTCTTGTGCCATGCTGCGGCGTCGGCCTGCAGTTGCTGTGCGGCCGCGGTAAGACCGCACTGCGCTTCAGGGCTGGAAAGAACTACGTCTTGCGAGCCGTCGAGCTGCTGGTCGGTGGCGCCGGCGGCGACTGCTTGGACTTTCTTTGCCGGGGCTTTGGCCGCTGGCTTCTTGATGCTGGTCATGTACATCTCCTTGTGTGCGAGCAGGTGCTCACTGCGTATAGCGAAACAGCAGCAATTTCCTGTCGAAGAAACACGCAACAACGAGAAACCCCTCGCTAGTCGGGGCGGTTATAGTGACCAGCGGGACACGGGCTCTGTGCCCCATCATGCGGGCAGTGGGTCGACCACCAAGTAGCCAGGCACTCCTGGCAGGTTCGGAAGTAATGCCATGACTCCTCGGAGGGCAAGGCGGGGTCTTGGTCGTATTCGCAGTCACAGTCCTTTACGTGGACGGTGCTCATTTGAAGCCACCGTCGTAGGCACCGGCGCCGCCTACCTTGAAGCCCGGCGCGCTAAGCTGCTTGCGATACTCCGGGCTCTGGCAGGCCGGGCACTGCTCTAAGGGTGCGGCGCCCACCTTCTGCAGACGGTCGTGGCGGGCCTGGCAGCCCCCGCAGCGGTACTCAAAGATTGGCATCGCTGCTCTCCTGGTCGTCGCCCTGCACGGTGGCGTCGTGCGCAGCAAGTGCGCCTTCCGGCAGGCCCAAGTCAGCGTCGCTGTGCACCTCGGCGCCGGCCAGCGTGGCCTGGTCCATTTCGGCTTGCGCCAGGTAGCGGTCCATTTCATCGTAGAAGTTCATGCTGCTGCTCCCTCAAGGGCCAGGTGGCGCTGCTCTTTGAGGAAGTGCACGACGTGCTGTGCTTCGCGGGCCAGCTGCTGGCGCAGCTCCACGTGTCCGGCCTTCGACATGCGCAGGTGGTAGTCCACGCCCGAGGCGTTGATGATGGACCAGGCGGCGCGCTCTTCCGGGCGGGACAGTGGCAGGGCCTGGAACCCTGTCAGCTCGTCGCCATGCAGCAGGTCATACATCACTGCGGTCGGCTTGCTGTTGTAGCAAGCGCGCTCGTAGTCGGCCGGCGCTGCGAAGCCCTTCAGCGGGTTACTCGTTGCGAGCGCCTGGATACGGCGCGCGGCGGCTTTAATCAAATCGACGTGATTGGCGGGGGCTGCGTTTTTTGGAACAAACATCTCAATCTCCTTGCAGTTGCGGTTGCGGTTGTGTGAGGGTCGCGAAGCAGGCTTCGTAATCGCGGTGCGCTTTACGGAACGCGAAGGCGCGGCGCTGCAGGAATTTGCGGTTGACGGTGAACGGGGCAAGCAGCGGCTCGGCCAGCGCGAAGATTGCGTTGCTCGCGTCGTCCGCTAGGATTGCTGAGCACACTTCGTTGAGCAGTCGGATGGTTGCGGTTTCGCGGTCCAGCGTCAGCGGCGCGGACAGCGTCGGGCCGGACAGCGTCACTGTGCCGTCAGGGTTGTCCTGCGACAGAAACCAGAACCGAGCAGCGATGACGGCCAGCTGGCTAAGTTTGTCGCCGGTGGGCCACTCGGGCCGGGTACGGACCTGGGCCAGTGCGTTGTACAGCGAGTAAGTGTTGATTTTCATTTTGTGCCGTCGTTGTCGTCGGTGGGTGGATACCTCGTATAGCCAATGGCCGAAAATTCTCTGTCGAAGAAACACGCAACAATGCAAAAAGGCCCCGCGAACGAGGCCCCCGTATTTAAACTGCTGCCAATTATTTCTTCGACACCAGCAGGCCCGGCTTCTTGGTGTACTCGCACTTAGCGGCGCCGAAGCTCTTGATAGCGCCGATGGCTACGAGGCGGGTCATCGCGGACTTGACGTAATCAGCGAACTGCTTCGGGTCTTCGTCCGGGCGGCCGCATGCTTCGCGCAGTGCCGAGTACGTCATCACCATGCGGCAGTCGTTGGCGGCGACGTAATCGAACAGCCAGGTCTGAATGCCCTCGGTCAGCTGCTTGCGCATATCGATGTTGAGGTACGCGAAGTGCTTGGTCGGGAACAGGTTGCTCACCTCGTCGTGCAGCGTCGCGGTCCAGCGAGCCTCGTCCCATTTAAAGTCGGACAGCAGGTGGAACATCGCGCCGCTGGTAGCCGTCTTGTCCAGGCGCAGGGTGGCCTCGACCAAGCGGGCCAGGCACTCGCGCAGACGCTTGACGCTATCGGTGCTGCGCGACCAGCCGAGCCGCGCGCAGAACGTGGTCGGCGCAAATTCAATCTCGCCGGCGAACATATTGCGACGCTGGTGGATAAGCTCGAGCAGTACCGTCTTGTCGTCTTGGCGCAGCTCAGGGCCTTTGTAAGTTACGCGGCCGCCGTTGGTTGCCTCGAACACGGTCTTGATAAACTCGGCGCGTGGCGGGGTGCGCAGGGTGCCGAACAAGGCGCTGCAGTTCACCGTGTTGTTCATCGCGTACGACGCAGCCGACATGCGGGGCAGAGTGGCGGGGCCGTCGTAGGTAGGGCCGGTGGCTTTCAATTCAGCGGCGGCTTGGTTGTGCATAGCGACGGAGGTAGCGGTGAGGACTGGTGCGCGGGACATTTGAAACTCCTGTTATTGCGTTGTGTCCTCTGTATAGGCAGCCCCGTTTATTTTCTGTCAATGAAACACGCAACAATTCAAAAACAGTGCGAAAAGCGGGGCGGAGGCACCGTGCGCTCCGGCACCCCCCGTGCGCTCTGGCACCCCCCCAAACAGCCCAAACAGCAAAAAGGCCTGCGCTTTGGCACCCCCCTAAGTGCGCTTCCGCACCCCCCTAAGTGCGCTCCGGCACCCCCCCTAAACCGCGGGAACCCGCATGGGCACTGGGTTTCAAGGGGGGTAATCCCTGTAATCCTAATAATGCAGCGTGCGGCGTGCTTGGCGTCGGCACGATGAGGCTTCGCCTCCCCCAGGGGGCCCCCCTCCGCGTTTTAGCACTTGGGCGTACTCCCAGCGCCCGAGCTCAATTCTTGGTAAGCGTGGTTTTTTGAAAAGCGAGGGTGCCGGCGTGGGCAGTCGGGCAGTGGTTTTTGACGGGAGTGTTTTGCGAGGAACCAGACGCGCCACAGGCGCAACTTGGCAGACAGGCTTTTAAAGGCAGTTGGCCAAGACAGGCGTTTGGGCCCCTGAACAACCAATTGCACACGGCAACTGTTAAGCTGTAGGTCTCTAAAACCCCTCTCATAAAGAACAGATTTTGAGCAATATCATTCAGTTCCCGACGCAAGTCAGGGTAGAGGACGGCGCGCTTAACGCTGACCACCCCTTCCTCAATTCACCGCTCTACCAAAAAATGCTTAAAGATGAGAGAGTCTGGGCGCCCGTTGCGGTAGAGCTAGGGGTTATCGCCGAGCGCGGCGCCGGCGCACGCTGCCCCGATGCCACGCGCGCAGTATCGCTCACGCCGTTGCGCAGCAGCGTGAAGAACCGCACCCGCCTCGCGGACGTAT
This sequence comes from Pseudomonadota bacterium, assembly GCA_030853745.1. GTDB lineage: Bacteria > Pseudomonadota > Gammaproteobacteria > Burkholderiales > Burkholderiaceae_D > JALYUM01. The sequence continues at coordinate 55,307 of JALYUM010000200.1, forward strand.
TCGCGGCGCTGGCCCTGCTAAAGCCTGGCTTTGATGGGAAGGTGCTGACGCAATTCGGCGTGCAGATTTGCCGGTGGCCATTCCCCGGAGACCCTATGCTTATCTCGGTCGACTTGGGGCAGTTCTCTCACGCTGCAAAGTTCTACGAAAAGGCAAAGGTCGAGAACTGGCGCACGGCCGTGGCGCATGACTGCCAAGCGCTGGATATAGTCGCGCCCCTCGATAAGCTCTATCACACCGCTGTCGCTTACTTCGAAATTCCGACGAGTTGCGAGCGTTAAGCCGCGCTGCTGGGGCGCTGTACCGTAGTGTATAATCTCGACCGTGGTCGGCGGGCATGGAGAAATTGGTAAACTCATTAGACTTAAAATCTAACGCCTCACGGCTTCCCGGTTCAAGCCCGGGTGCCCGCACCAGTTAAAAATCACTTTTTCTTAGCAGCGACTCTTTCAATAACAGCCTCAGCGGTAACCGCTGCCCGGATGCGTTCCATGGGCGTAGAAAAGTCGCCAGCCGCTTCCCGCGCTTCTTGTGCCTCTTCCCTCGAGTCCCGCGCCCGGGCGAAAAACGCCTCTTGTTTTTTGCTCTTCGCCTCTTGTAGCGCGCGCAGTGCTACCCGCATCTCATCCAAGTGTGCATCCTGCCGGTCGCGCAGGCGCTCGACGCGCAAGTGCTTGTATGGCTCGAGCGACAACACGTTCAGGTCGCCGACAAGGCTCGCGATTTGGCTGTCATTCAAGTCTGTATCCTCGAACAGCCGGCTGATAAATTCGTGGCGCACGATGTGCGGGTTCACGCCGCTGGGGATGCCCGCTTTCTTGCATAGGTAGCGCCAGGCGTTGTAATAAGCGAACGGCACCCTTGGGCGCGCAGCGGTCTCTGCCTCAGTGCGGCGTCGGCGCACTGGTGCACCTTTTCCGTCCGTCGGCAGCGGCACGTTGGCACGCGAGAAAAAAAGGTATTTCGAATCGGCCTCTTCTGCTCGCTCAACACACTCCGCCAGCATCGCCGCCAAGTCGTCGCCAATCAGCACGTCGCGCGGTTTCCGCTTTTTCTGGCCGATGCGGGGAATGCTGATTTTGCGCGCCGGCAGGTTCACCCAGCTCAATTCGATTTTCGCGGCTTCTCCGGGGCGCGAGCCGGTCTCAAACACGAAGAACACCCATGGCAGCAAGCATGGGTTTCCATTCTTGGTATTTCCCATTTCTCTTGCGGCGTCATACACATTCATCTGCTGCTGCAGCGTGATGCGTCCTTCGCGCGGAATGCAAGTCGGCAGCTCGAATGTGTCGCGCATGATGTTGGCGGTCACCAAGTTGCGGCGCTTCGAGAATTTGAATACGGAAGAGAGGAACGCTTTTTCCAGGCGCACCGAGTCGGGCGACATTTTCTTGTCCAGGTTTTTGCCATTGCGGTGCTTTACTTTTTCGTTGCACCGCATATCAATATAGTCCTGCACCATCGCCCCGTCGATAACCGAGAGGGCATAGTCGCCGAAGTACTCCAGGAGCCGAGTAGAGCTGCTGCGCTCGCGCGCGCGGGTGCCTGGTGCTTTCTCGCTAAATTTGGGGCCGTCGAAATAACGCTGCACGGCTACTTTGAATGTCATGCCGGCGTTGGGTCGTGCAATGCCAGAACTTTGAGCGGAGACTAATTCTGCTTCGCGAGCGATGCCCCAAGCGACAGCTTCGTCGCGGGTGTCAAAAAGCTTGTCGATGGCTGCTAAATTCTTGCGGCGAATCTGTGTTCGGAACTTGCCCGACGGTAATTCGCTGACCGATGCCATTTTGACCTTTTCGCGTTTTTCGTTTGTTTTCCTAGTATATCCTGTGTGCAAATATTGCACACGGACTTTCTGAAAACTCTACCAATCAAACGCGCGGTTTTCCGCAAACCCACTGCCTATGCGGGTTCCAGCCGGTCGGCCTAAAAATCCTTCATGCGCACACAGAGTCTTTTAAGTCTCGGGTGTCTACCAGTTTCACCATCCGGGCAACGGGCAGGATTCTAGCACAGCGCTGGCGCTTTGCCGGACCATCCTGACAACATTTGTCGGGCGCAGGGTTTGGTGTAGCATGCGTGGCCGACGCGCCGCTGCCAGGCGCGCAGAACTGCAAGGACATGCTGTGAACATTACTATCAACGAGGAACTGCGTTCCTTCATCGACCCGCTCACCGACATCGAGTACGCCGCACTGGAGCGCAGCTTGCGCCTGGAAGGTTGCCGCGATGCGCTGGTACTGTGGAACGACACCCTGATCGACGGCCATAACCGGTACGCCATTTGCCGGAAACTCGACATTCCGTTCAAGACCGTGCAGAACACGACATTTTCCTCGATCGAGGATGTGCAGCTGTGGGTCATCGAAAACAATCTGGCGCGCCGCAGCGTGTCCGATTTTCAGCGCGGTGTGCTGGCGCTGCGCAAAAAAGATATCGTTGCCGCGCGCAGTGCCCAGCGTGCCGGGGAGCCCGATAAAGCCGGCGAAGAAGCGGCGCCGGATGGTCCGCCGTGGAGCACGCGCGAAGACGTGGCCAGGGCCGCGCGTGTGTCGTCGAACACCATCAGCCAGATCGAACGGATTCAGCGCGCGGCCACGCCGCAGCTGGTGGAAGCCGTTCGGGCCGGGACCATTTCGATCAACGCGGCGGCCAATGTCGCTTCCTTGCCCGAGGCGCAGCAGCGCGCTGCCGTTGCCGGTGGCCGCAAGGAACTGCAGCAGGCGGCCAAACAGGTGCGCGAGCAAAAAGCGGCCGGGCGGCCGAAGCGCGACGTACTGGCCGACGCCGACGTGGAAGACGCCGGTGACGACCTCGCCAAACTGCGCGCGCAGATCGGTGCACTGAAGGATCGGGTGGCGTCGCTGACGACTGAAAACACCGTGCTGAAACAGCGTATTGGCCGGCTTGACGGCAGCACCACCGAATAAATCGCGTTCAGGAGCGAGCCGATGCATGCTTCCCGTCTCATCGCAGTAATGCTGGCATGCAGCTTCGTGCCTGCCGTATCGGCCGCACCCGTCGTCGATGCCGACCTGGCGCAGTGGCAGGCACAAGCGCAGCGCGTCACCATTTTGCGCGACAAGTGGGGCATTCCGCATGTGTTCGGCAAGTCCGATGCGGATGCGGTATTCGGTTTGCTGTACGCGCAGGCCGAGGACGATTTCAATCGCGTCGAGCTGAACTACATCAACGCGCTGGGACGGCTGGCCGAGGTGGAAGGGGAGAAGGAAGTCTGGCGCGACCTGCGCATGAAGTTGTACATTGCCCCGGCGGCCATGCAGGCGAAATATGCAGCGTCGCCAATGTGGCTGAAAAAGCTGATGACCGGGTTTGCCGATGGCCTCAATTTTTACTTGCACACGCATCCGGAAGTCAAGCCGAAACTGATCACGCATTTCGCGCCGTGGATGGCGCTGGCGTTCAGTGAAGGTAGTATCGGTGGTGACATCGAGACCATCGATCTCAAGCAACTCGCAGCGCTGTATGACACACCGGCGCGCCCGCGCATAACGCCGTTCGTCGCACCGCTGGCCAGCACGGTCGATCGCGATGCCGAGCCGCGCGGTTCGAACGGGTTTGCTATCGCGCCGGAACGCAGCGCGTCCGGCCATGCGCTGTTGCTGATCAACCCGCACACATCGTTTTACTTCCGGCCCGAAGTGCACATGGTCAGTGACGAAGGCCTGAATGCGTATGGCGCAGTCACCTGGGGCCAGTTCTTCATTTACCAGGGTTTCAATGAGCGCACCGGCTGGATGCACACATCGGGTGGTGGCGATGTCATCGACGAATACCTGGAAACTGTCGTCGAAAAAAATGGCCGCCTGGTGTACCGCTACGGTCAGGAATGGCGGCCAGTGCGAACGGTGCCGGTGACGGTGTCGTATAAAACCGCGCACGGTATGGCGAGCAAAACCGTCACGACATACTTCACCCATCATGGCCCGGTGGTGCGCACGGCAGACGGCAAATGGGTCACGGTGCAGTTGATGGACCAGCCGATGAAAGCGCTGATCCAATCGTACGCGCGCACCAAAACGCGCAATTACGTGGCGTTTCGCAAGGTGATGGACATGCGCACCAACGCGTCGAACAACACCGTGTATGCCGATCAAGATGGAAATATCGCTTACTTTCACGGTAATTTCATCCCGAAACGCGATCCACGCTTCGATTTCACGCATCCCGTCGATGGCACCGATCCGGCGACCGACTGGCACGGTATTCACGATGTGAGCGAGACCATCACGCTGCGCAATCCAGCGAGCGGCTATATCTCGAATACCAACAACTGGCCATTCAGCGGTTCCGGCGCCAGCAGCCCGCGCGTGGCCGACTATCCGGCGTATATGTGGGCCTTGCCGGAAAATGCACGCGGCATCCACGCCGACCGCGTGCTGCGCGGCGCCAGCGGCTGGACACTCGACAGCTTGATTGCCGGTGCGTACGACCCGTACCTGCCGGCATTCGCGCCGCTGGTGCAGCAACTCCGCCAGGCGTGGAACGCGTTACCGGCAGGTGCGCCAGAGACAACCGCAGTGGCCGCGCAAGTTGCCGCTTTGCTCGGCTGGGACCTGCGCGCGTCGATCAGTTCGACGCCGACGTCGTTGGCCGTGTACTGGGGCCAGGCCATGGTGGCCGCCAGCAAGGCGCGGGCCAAAGCTGCAGAGATGCCGACGGTCGACTTTATCAGCACGCGTCTGACGGGCGCCGAGTTGCTGGCGGCGCTGTCGACAGCGTCAGACAAGCTGCAAGCCGATTTTGGCAGCTGGCAGACGCCGTGGGGCGACATCAACCGCTTCCAACGGCTGTCAAGCGCCATCGACCAGCAATACGACGACAGCCAGCCGAGCTATCCAGTAGGCTTTGCATCGGCCAGCTGGGGTGCGCTGGCGGCGTTTGGCATGGTGGCGCCGCACACCACAAAACGCATCTACGGCGACCGTGGCAATAGTTTTGTCGCCGCTGTCGAATTCGGCCCCCGCCTGCGCGCAAAAAGTATTCTTGCCGGTGGCCAGAGTGGCGATCCGCGCTCGCCGCATTTCAACGACCAGGCAGCCATGTACAGCCGCGGCGAATTCAAGGATGTGCTGTTTTACAAGGAGGACATTCTGAAAAACCTCGAGCGCTGCTACCATCCGGGCGGCCGATGAAGCGCCTGCGCGCCGCGCTGTTGTTCCTGGCGATATTGCTGTTGCTGGCGCTGGCCGTACGCTGGGTGCGCCACGAACTGGCCATCGATCGCTGCGTTGACCGCGGCGGGCACTGGAATGCGGTCAGCGCCATCTGCGAGGGGACGCATCGCGCTGGCGCGGGAGCATTGCTGGCGCGCGGCGGCTTGCTATAATCGCGGCCTTTCACGTCAGGCATTTTCTACTGTGGCAAAACTTTATTTCCGCTATTCGGCCATGAACGCCGGCAAATCCACGGCGCTGCTCCAGGTCGCGCACAACTACGAAGAGCAGGGCCAGAAGGTGCAGCTGTACACGGCTGCCATCGATGACCGGTTCGGCGTGGGTCAGGTGACGTCGCGCCTCGGCCCGCAGCGCCAGGTGGACGTCTTCGACAGCGCCACCGATTTTCTCGCGGTCCTCCCGCCAGCGGTGCCCAAAATCGCCTGCGTGCTGGTCGACGAAGCGCAGTTTCTGACCACGCTGCAAGTGCAGCAACTGCACCAGCTGGCGCAGGTGCGCGGTGTGCCGGTCATTTGTTATGGGCTGCGCAGCGATTTTCGCGGCGAACCGTTTCCCGGCTCGGCCTACTTGCTGGCGCTGGCCGACGACATCGAAGAAATCAAGAATATTTGCAGCTGTGGCAAGAAGGCGACGATGAATATCCGTGTCGACGAACACGGCCAGCGCATCAAGGAAGGCGCGCAAGTCAGCATTGGCGGCAACGAGCGCTATCGCCAGGCATGCGGGCGCTGTTTTTATTCTGGCATCCACTGACCCTTGACGCCGCTCGCGCACAGCGCTGTCGCCATGGGGCTGTATCTGGTGCCGGTTGCGGCGCTGGCATTGCTGATGCGCATGGCCACCGGCGCGCATCCAGGGTTTTTTGTATTCACGGTGGCCGGCACGCTGTGCCATGAACTGGCGCATTTTTTCGTCGGGCTGCTGACCAATGCGCAACCGGTCGGGTTGACGGTGATGCCGCGCTGGATCGGGCGCGGCAAGCGCGGTACCGGGAAGGGTTACTGGGAACTGGGGTCGGTCACGTTTGCCAACCTGCGCTGGTATAACGCTGCGCCGGCTGCGCTGGCGCCGCTGCTGGTGCTGGCCATTCCGCTGGCAGTGGCCTGGTGGCGCATCCGGTCGGACTACGGCCCCCTCGATCTGGCGCTGGCTTTCCTGCTGGCGCCGCAATTGCTGTCGTTCTGGCCATCGTTCGTCGACTGGCGCCTGGCCGCGCGCTCCTGGCCATGGCTGCTGGTGCTGGCTGCCGCAGGACTGGCCTGGTGGAGCTGGCACGCGGGATGGCCGGTGTCGTGGCGCGCGATCTTAGACCAAACTTAGCTGTGGCCAGAATTGCTGCGTGGCCGCTTCTGCGCCAGCAGCTATCCTGTAGAATTGCCTTCAGGTGCCGGTTTTGCCGGCTCGCACGCGTCCTGACGGCATTTCCGTACGTTTGCACCACCCATTCTAGAATGCCCGGAGACAAACGCATGAAGAAGCAGATGTTGATCGCCGCACTGGCATGCACCATGACCGCCCATCTGGCGGCCGCCCAGCCCGAAAAAGCGTCGCCGGCCGCAGCCGCCGCGACCATGCCCGCCCAGTTGAAACCGCTGGCCGCACAGACGCAGGCCGCGCTGTGGGCGTCGCGTGTGCTGGCGCGCTACCACTACAAGGCCACGCCGCTCGACGACGCATTGTCGGAAAAAATCTTCGACCGTTATTTCAAATCGCTCGACAGCGAGAAATTGTATTTCGTGCAGGCCGACATCGACCAGTTTGCGCCAATGCGCTCGAAACTCGACGACGCCATCAATAACGAAAACCTGACCTTGCCGTTCGCCGTCTACAACCTGTACACGCAGCGCTTCACCGAGCGCATGGCCTATGCGCGCCAGCTGCTCAAGGGCAAATTCGATTTCACGTCCGATGAAACCGTTCAGCTCGACCGCGAAAAGGCCGATTGGGCAAAGAACGACGAGGAAGTGAAGGATTTGTGGCGCAAACGTGTCAAGAACGATTGGTTGCGCCTGAAACTGGCGGGCAAGGATGACAAATCGATCCGCGAAACGCTCGATAAGCGCTACGAAAACTACGTTACGCGCATCCGCAAACTGAACAACGAAGACGTGTTCCAGATGTTCATGAACGCGTACGCGATGGCGATCGAGCCGCACACCAATTACCTGGGGCCGCGCTCGGCCGAGAATTTCGATATCTCCATGCGTTTGTCGCTCGAAGGCATTGGCGCCACGCTGCAGTCGCGCGACGAGTACACCGTCATCCGCGAACTGACGCCAGGCAGCCCGGCCCTGTTGTCGGGCAAATTGAAGTCCGGCGACCGTGTGGTTGGCGTGGGTCAGGGCACATCCGGCCCGATGGTCGAGGTGCTGGGCTGGCGCATCGACGATGTCGTGCAACTGATTCGTGGCGACAAGGATACAACTGTGCGTCTCGACGTGCTGCCGGCCGATGCGGGGACCGATGCCAAGCATGTGGTCATTGCACTGGTGCGCAAGAAAATCAGCATGGAAGAAGCGTCGGCGAAGAAGTCGATCATCGACGTCAAGAATAACGGCGTCAAGCGCCGCATCGGCGTCATTTCGTTGCCGACGTTCTACCAGGATTTTGAAGCGCGGCGCAAAGGCGACAAGGATTTTAAAAGTGCTACCCGCGACGTGGCGCGTATTCTTGGCGAGCTCAAGAAGGACAAAGTCGATAATGTGCTGATCGACCTGCGCAATAACGGCGGCGGTTCCTTGAGCGAGGCGGTGGAGCTGACCGGCCTGTTCATCGACAAGGGTCCGGTGGTGCAGCAGCGCACGGCAGACGGCAAAATCGATATCGAGAGCGATACCAATGCCGGCCTGGCCTGGGATGGTCCGGTGGGCGTGCTGATCAACCGTGGTTCGGCCTCGGCGTCGGAGATCTTTGCCGCGGCCATCCAGGATTACGGTCGCGGTCTGATCATCGGCGAGCCGAGCTTTGGTAAAGGCACTGTCCAGACCATGCTGGCGCTGGACCGGTTTGCGCCAAGCGACAAGGTGCATTACGGCGAGCTGAAAATGACGATCGCCCAGTTCTTCCGCATCAACGGCGGCACCACGCAGCTGCGTGGCGTGACGCCCGATATCAAGCTGCCGGTTACGGCGGACACCGAGAACTTCGGCGAGTCGAGCTATGACAATGCGTTACCCTGGACGTCGATCAAAGCGGCCAACTATGTACCGGCCGGCGACTTGAAGGAGCTGTTCGCGCCGCTGCAAAAGCGCCACGAGGCACGGATTGCCAAGGACAAGGACTTCCAGTACCTGCAGGAAGATATTGCCGAAGTCGCCAAGCTGCGCAAGGACAACGTCATCTCGCTCAACGAGGCCGTGCGCCGCAAGGAACGCGACGCCCAGGATGCGCGCACGCGTCTGCGTGAAGCACGCATGGCGCAAAACGACGACGGCATGGCGCCGGACAGCAAGGAAGCGCGCGGCAAGGTGCCGGCACCCACCAAGCCGGGCAAAACCGGCATCAACCTGAAATCTGCCAACCGGACCCAGGATGACGGCCTGCAAGCCGACGAGCGCAACCTGGCGTCGGAACTGGCAGCAGAAAAAGCGGCGAAAAACGCCAAGGACGTGCTGTTGCAGGAAACTGCGCACATCCTGGCCGACGAAACCGCGCTGCTGAAAACCGATACGCGCATGGCGACGCGTACGATGCCTTACATGCCGGCGGTAAAGCCTAACGGCAATTAATATTTTTTATCAATTCCACATCGCGATAAGAAAAATTTATTGTTGTAATTCCAACACATTGTGGTGACAGCGAGTACTGTTGTCGGCGTGAAAAAAAGGGAGCTCTCATAGGATGAGGCTCCTTTTTTTATGGGTTGATCACACTAAACTTTCTTGTCCCCAATTGAACAGCCTTGTTTTTTTCGCCATGCTAGGATGAACTCATCTTGTAAAAACACTAAATCCATTCATTAGGAGGATCACATGTTCACTCGTCATCTGTTTGCCGCTGCAGCTTTGATGGCTGCAGCCTGCGGCGCCCACGCCGATGTCATTTCCACCAGCACGGTTTCAGGGTTGGGATCAGGGATGAACATTGTCGATGGCAGCAGCGCGCTGAGCGGTGATCTGGCATCGATGCTGGCAACGTCGACCAGCAACGCGCAGTTGTACCTGGTACGCGGCGTCGAGGGCCTCTACATGCTGGCATCGCGCACCACGTTTGTCTTGCCTGACAGCGCTTCGACGACTGCTACATTGCCAGCCCTGGCTGCTGCGACCGAGGTGGCCGCGGGGGCCTCTGCTATCCAGACGCCAGCCCCCACGCCGATAGCTGAGGCTCAGATAAACATCGATGTTCCAGTAGCGGCCATACCAGTGACCGCCGATGCCGGTGCGATATTGCCCGTGCTGGACGCGAACGAAGTGCCGGAGCCTGCCAGCCTCGCGCTGATATTTGCCGGCCTGCTTGGCGTCGTCGGTGTGACGCGGGCGCGCAAGCAAGGCTGATTCGCTGGTTCGACCTTTGCATAGCCATCACGGATGGGCCCGGATAAAACCGGCCCCATCCGTGATGCGTTTACGCGCGCCTGCTGGCATGGTTGTTCACGTACAATCGTGTCAGGCTTACAAAAAAGGCTAGAGTATGAGACAGCATTGGTATTTCGAAGATTTTGTTCCCGGCCACGAAATTGTGCTGGGCAGCTGCACGGTCAGTGAAGAAGAGATCATCGCCTTCGCTTCCCAGTTCGATCCGCAACCTTTCCACGTCAATCCGGACCTCGCTGCCGCGTCGATCTACGGCGGCGTCATCGCCAGCGGCTGGCACACGTGCGCGATGATGATGCGCCTGGTCGTGGACGGGCTGATGTGCGACGCCTCGAGCATGGGCTCACCCGGCCTGGATGCAGTACGGTGGCTGATCCCGGTGCGCGCCGGCGACACGTTGACAGTCACCTATCGCACGACTGGTGTAAAAGCGTCCACTACCAAACCGGATCGTGGCGTGGTGCGGTCGATCTGGATTGCCACCAACCAGCGCGGGCAGCAGGTGTGCACGGTTGAAGGCATGGGCATGTTTGCGCGGCGGCCGGCAGATGCGTGATATCCCGACGCTGGCTGCATTGAAAGTACTGATCGGGCAGGAAGTGGCGGTCTCCGCCTGGTTCGGCATCCCGCAGTCGCGCATCGACCAGTTTGCCGAGGCGACCGACGATCACCAGTGGATTCATGTCGACCGCGAGCGGGCGGAGCGTGATTCGCCGTACGGTGACACAGTGGCCCACGGATTTCTCACGCTGGCGCTGTTACCCGCCATGCTGGCCAGTGCACTGACAATGGTCGACATGAAAATGGGCGTCAACTATGGCCTGAACCGCGTGCGTTTCCCCGGCCCGGTGCCCGTCAACAGCCGCGTGCGCGGACGTCTGACATTATCCAGCATCCACGACCTGCCCGACGGCGGCGCCCAGCTGACGTGGGATGTCATCGTGGAGCGCGAGGGCAGCGACAAGCCTGTCTGCGTGGCCGAATTCCTGATGCGCCGGTATTGACCCCCAACCCGGGGTCAGGTCTGCCAAACGTACACGGGCTCGACCGTCGACAAAAAAACAATCGCTTCCACGTCAAAAAAACGCTGGTGCCACGTCTGACAATTAGACACGGCCTCAGCTGTAGGTTGGAAAATGGTTGACAGTACTGCAGAGTGCGTGTCCTAGAGTCAGACGTGGCACCATGGTCGATACCGCCATAGTT
>JALYUM010000053.1 GCA_030853745.1 Pseudomonadota bacterium
GCCCGTCACCGGCGCCGGCAGCCGCCGCGGCGCCGGCCCCGTCAGCCGCTGCGCCCAAGCCCGCGCCGCCGGGCAAGTCCGGCAGCTGATCGCCCGCATCGACCGGGCCGGAACACGCGCGTGAAGAAATACCTCATCGCCGGCCTGCTCGTCTGGCTGCCGCTCGCCGTCACCATCTGGGTGCTGCAGGCCGTGCTCGGTGTTCTCGACGGCGTCTTCGTCTGGCTGCTGAACGGCTCGCAGATCGTGCTGCCAGCCGGCTCGCAGTCGTTCATCGAGACGCTGCGACGGATTCCGGGGCTGGGCGTGCTCGTCATGCTGGCCGGGTTGCTGTTGACCGGCGTCTTCGCCACCAACTTCATCGGCCAGTGGTCGCTGCGCCAGGGCCACCGCCTCCTCAGCAAGATCCCGATCGTGAAGTCGATCTACAGCTCGGTGCAGCAGGTTTCCGACACCTTGTTCTCGAGCAGCGGCAACGCCTTTCGCGAGGCGGTGCTCGTGCAGTACCCGCGTGCCGGCTGCTGGACCATCGCCTTCGTCACCGGCAAGCCGGGCGGCGAGGCGGCGCGGCACTTCGAGGGCGAGTGGCTCAGTCTCTACGTGCCCACGACGCCCAACCCGACCTCGGGCTTTTTCCTGATGGTGGCGCGTGCCGACGTGATGCCGCTGGCGATGAGCGTCGACGACGCGCTGAAGTACGTGATCTCGATGGGCGTGGTGGCACCGCCGATGCCGCTGCACGTGGCGGCCACGGTGCCGCCGTTGCGAAATCTGCCGGGCTGAGCGCCCCGGCCCCGCGTTCAGCCCGCCAGCCTTCGGCCTGATGCCGCCTCGCCGCGAGGCGCCCGGTGCCCCCTTCCTTCGCGGCCCGACGCGCCTTTCGCGCCGGCCCTCTTCAAGTTTCGACGGAGTGATGTGATGCGAACGACATATTGCGGCCTGGTGAGCGAAGCGCTCCTCGGCCAGACGGTGACGCTGATGGGCTGGGCGCATCGCCGCCGCGACCACGGCGGCGTGATCTTCATCGACCTGCGCGACCGCGAAGGCCTCGTGCAGATCGTCTGCGACCCCGATCGTGCTTCGACCTTCGCCATCGCCGAAGGCATCCGCAACGAGTTCTGCCTGAAGATCGTCGGTCTTGTGCGGGCGCGACCGGCCGGCACCGAGAACGCCAACCTCACGAGCGGCAAGATCGAGGTGCTGTGCCACGAGCTCGAGGTGCTGAACCCGAGCGTGACGCCGCCGTTCCAGCTCGACGAGGAAAACCTCTCCGAGACCACGCGCCTGACCCACCGCGTGCTCGACCTGCGGCGGCCGCAGATGCAGCGCAACATGCGGCTGCGCTATCGCGTCGCGATGGAAGTGCGCAAGTTCCTCGACGCCAACGGCTTCATCGACATCGAGACGCCGATGCTCACCAAGAGCACGCCGGAGGGCGCGCGCGACTACCTGGTGCCGAGCCGAGTCCACGACGGCATGTTTTTCGCGCTGCCGCAGTCGCCCCAGCTCTTCAAGCAGCTCCTGATGGTTGCCGGCTTCGACCGCTACTACCAGATCACCAAGTGCTTCCGCGACGAAGACCTGCGCGCCGACCGTCAGCCTGAATTCACGCAGATCGATTGCGAAACGTCGTTCCTGACCGAGCAGGAAATCCGCGACCTGTTCGAAGACATGATCCGTATCGTCTTCAAGAACACGCTCGACATCGACCTGCCGAACCCGTTCCCGGTCATGGATTTTGCGACGGCGATGGGCCTGTACGGTTCGGACAAGCCGGACATGCGCGTGAAACTCGCATTCACCGACCTGACCGACGTCATGAAAGATGTCGACTTCAAGGTCTTCGCCGGCGCCGCGAATATGGTTGGCGGCCGTGTGGTCGGCCTGCGCGTCCCGCAGGGCGGCACGATGCCACGTTCGGAAATCGATGCGTACACCCAGTTCGTCGGCATCTACGGCGCGCGCGGTCTTGCGTACATCAAAGTCAACGAGAAAGCCCTCGGCCGCGATGGCCTGCAGTCGCCGATCGTCAAGAATCTGCATGACGAAGCGCTGGCAAAAATCATCGCCCTGACCGGCGCTGAAGACGGCGACCTGATTTTCTTCGGCGCCGACAAAGCCAAAGTCGTCAACGACGCCATCGGCGCGCTGCGCGTAAAAATCGGCCACTCCGAACTTGGCAAGAAGAACGGCCTGTTCGACGACGTCTGGAAGCCATTGTGGGTCGTGGATTTCCCGATGTTCGAACACGACGAAGAATCGGACCGCTGGACCGCGACGCACCACCCGTTCACGGCCCCAAAAGACGGCCACGAAGACATGCTGGAAACGAACCCGGGCGCCTGTATCGCGAAGGCGTATGACATGGTCCTGAACGGCTGGGAACTGGGCGGCGGTTCGATCCGTATCCACCGCGAAGAAGTGCAGAGCAAGGTGTTCCGTGCGCTGAAAATCGATGCGGAAGAAGCGCAACTGAAATTCGGCTTCCTGCTCGACGCGCTGCAATACGGCGCGCCACCGCACGGTGGCCTGGCGTTTGGCCTGGACCGTATCGTGACGATGATGACCGGCTCGGACTCGATCCGCGACGTGATCGCGTTCCCGAAAACCCAGCGTGCACAGGATCTGTTGACCAATGCGCCGTCGGAAGTCGACGAGAAGCAGCTGCGTGAACTGCACATCCGTTTGCGTGGTGCCGAGCCGAAGATCGTGTAATTATCAATACGTCACCCCCGCGCAGGCGGGGGCCTATATCACTGATGAATAGCGATATTACTTACCGAAGATGCTATGGGCCCCCGCCTTCGCGGGGGTGACGAGTTTGCACAAAATCCCCATCTCCATCCTGGTCGTCATCCACACGGCCGACCTCGACGTCCTCCTCATCGAGCGCGCCGACCGTGCCGGTTTCTGGCAATCGGTCACCGGCTCCATCGACGCCCCCGACGAGCCCCTGCTGCAGGCCGCCACGCGCGAACTGTTCGAGGAAACTGGCATCGTTGCCGACGGAGCAACCATCGTCCTGCGCGACTGGTGTCTTTCCAACATCTACGAAATCTACCCGACCTGGCGGCATCGCTACGCGCCTGGCGTCACGCAGAACACCGAACACGTGTTTTCCGTCTGCGTCCCCCGCGACATCCCTATCCTGTTGTCCCCGCGCGAACACGTGGCGCACGTCTGGTTGCCGCTACTCGATGCTGCCGACCGCTGCTTCTCGGCGTCGAACGCCGAAGCGATCCTGCAGTTGCCACGCCATCTACAATAAGCAGCCTCAAGTGTTGCAAATTGCATACTCAGCCGTTTGACTTCGCGGCAAGATTGTCCTATCGTAAATTCTCACCGCGGGCAGCAGCCATGCGGACCTCCAATCTTTCGGGAGCCAACATTGAACCACACCTCATCGGACGCTACGCTGCAGATCCAGTCAATGAAAAACACCAACGGCCTGCTGCATATTGAACTGCCCGGCGGCTTGCTGCTGACCGGTCCGTGCCTGGTCGCGCCGCCACCACCGGGTTTCGTCCCGCGCGGTTCGCGCCTGTGCGCCGACGCGGTTCCGGATCACTTCTGGATGATGGGGAACGACGACAGCGCCCGCCCGGAGGCTGGCGCCTGACCGGCCAGCCGGGCCGCGCACGATAGACACTTGTTCCAGAATGCAAGTGTCGGATGGGGTTAGAATGTTCCCATGAAGATTCGTGTCGCTACCTACAATATCCACAAAGGTGTTTCCTCGATTGGAAACCGTCCGCGCGTGCTGGCGCTCAAAAAAGCCATCGGCATGTTTGGCGCAGACGTGGTGTTCTTGCAGGAAGTCCAGGGCAAGCACGACCATTTTTCTGCCAAGTTCGGCGCAGAAACGCTGGGCCGGCGGCAGTGGCCGGAAGGCGCCCAGCACGAATTTTTGATGGGCGACATGTCGCATTCTGCCTATGGCATGAATGCTATCTACGACCACGGCCACCACGGTAATGCCCTGCTCAGCAAGTTGGCCATCGCCAGCCAGTCGAATGACGATGTTTCCGATCATGCTTACGAGAGCCGCGGAATTTTGCACTGCATCCTGGAAACGGAAGCAGGCAAGGTGCACTGTTATGTCGTCCACCTCGGCTTGTTTGAATCCGGCCGCGGCCGCCAGACCGATTTGCTGATCCAGAAAGTACTGGCCACGGCGCCAGCTGGCGAGCCCGTCATCATCGCCGGCGACTTCAACGACTGGCGCAACAACATCAGTGCGCGCCTGCGCGAGGCACTGGGCGTGCGCGAAGTATTCGATGAGCTCGGCAAGACCAACCGCATCGCCGACCTGGCGCGGCGTCTGTCAGGCCGCACCAAGGCTGTTACGCCAGCCAAAACTTTCCCGGCGGCTATGCCATTCCTTCGCCTCGACCGCATGTATGTGCGTGGTTTTACGGTGGAAAAAGCCGAAGTGCTGCATGGGCCGACCTGGGCGCGCCTGTCAGACCATGCGCCGATTGTTGCCAATCTTGCGCTGTTGTAGGCGTCATGCGATCGGTAAAGTACGTCGCCAATAACACCGTGACGCTGCTGGAAAGCGGCGTCCAGTTTTTCCCTGCGCTGCTGGCCGCCATCGATGGCGCCGAGCACGACATCTTGTTCGAAACCTATATTTTCGCCACCGACGAGAGCAGCGCCAAGGTGGAAGAAGCGCTGATCCGCGCGGCAAAACGCGGCGTCAAAGTGCGCGTGATCGTCGACTGGTTCGGTACCGGTAATCGCACCACGAAGCGCCTGCGCGCCGTGTTTTGCAGCAATGGCGTCAATTACCGCGTGTTCAACCCGTGGTTCCGGCGCGGCATTTCACGCTCGCACCGCAAGATTACTGTCGTCGACAACAAGGTTGCCTTCGTCGGCGGCATCAATATCAACGATGACTGGCTGTGCGATTACAAGCCCGACGAAAAATTGCCGGCGCCACGCTGGGATTTTGCGGTGCAGGTGACCGGGCCGCTGGTCGAGCAAATCCATCTGGAAGCGCAGGGGCAATGGATGCGCGTGGGCCACCTCGACGTGATTGGCCGCATGAATTTATTCCGGGCGCTG
Organism: Pseudomonadota bacterium; assembly: GCA_030853745.1. Lineage (GTDB taxonomy): Bacteria > Pseudomonadota > Gammaproteobacteria > Burkholderiales > Burkholderiaceae_D > JALYUM01. The sequence goes on from JALYUM010000053.1 coordinate 5,068, forward strand.
AAAAATCAGCCGCCGGGACTGGGTGACGGTCCGATGCAGGCTGGTTTTATCGTGCGCGACAATTTGCGCAACCGCCGCGCCATCCAGCGCGCCTACCTGCGCGCGTTGGGCACGGCAAAGCACAGCATCCTGCTGGCCAATCCTTATTTTGCGCCGGGGCGAAAACTGCGCGAAGCACTCGCCAAGGCTGCCGAGCGCGGCGTCGATGTGCAGTTGCTGATTGGCGTCGGCGAATTCAAGTTGCAGGATGCCGTGGCGCACTCGTTTTATCCGAAACTGATGGCCGCCGGCGTCAAAGTGTTTGAGTATCGCAAGACGCAGTTGCACGCGAAAATTGCCGTGGTCGATAACGACTGGGCCACGGTGGGTTCCAGCAACTGCGATGGCCTGTCGCTGTTCGTCAACCAGGAAGCAAACATCGTCGTCAAGGACGCCCATTTCGCCGCCACGGTGCGTGCGCACATTCAGCGCGGGATTGAAGACGGGGCAGCCATTGGCGTCGAAGAACTTGAACAGATGGGCTGGGCGCGCCGTACCACTTACGAAGGCGCCTACCTTGCGTATAAACTGGCGATGCGCGTTTTTTCCATTGGATATGCATAACCATGAGTGACACCAACGTACGTATCGACAAATGGCTGTGGGCCGCCCGTTTCTTCAAAACCCGGTCGCTGGCCACCGACGCGGTCGACCGCGGCCGTGTGCGCCTCGGCGGCGACGCCATTAAACCGTCGCGCAGCGTCAAGATCGACGACAAGCTGACCATCGACAACGGTTCGAACGTCTGGGAAGTGCTGGTGACGGGCATCTCCGACCAGCGCGGCTCGGCGACCATTGCTGCCAAACTGTATGAAGAGACCGCCGCGAGCATCGAAAAGCGCGAGAACGACCAGACTGCGCGGCGCCTGTTCCGTGAACCTGCGCTCGATATCAAGGGCCGCCCCAGCAAGCACGACCGTCGCGCGATCGGCAAGGCCGGCGGCTAGGATCGCCGCTCTTTTACTTTGCCAACAACCTTGAAACCGTCGTAACGGCGCAGGCCGGTATCCATTCTGAGCATGCTTCACCTTGCTATCAATTCAGCATGGACCCCGGCCTCCGCCGGGGCGACGGCTCGGAGGATAGCGGGTATGTCCTTTGCAACGGTACCGATCAAATCGATGCAAGGTGGGCAGCTAGACCCCCGCCTCTAAAGTTCACGTTTGACATTTGGTCCCCGTTAGATAATAGTACGAGCGTTCGTAATTTTTCGGGACGTGTCGTAGACGGCCGTCAATGTAGGCAAACGCACATCTGTTATGGGTTCTCGCTCGCCGAGGATGACGGTTATCTCTACCACAGCTAAATTCATGCGCAAGGGCGAACTGACACGGGCCGCAATTCTCGATGTCGCGCTCGAGCTGGCCAGCCGCGAGGGCCTCGAAGGCCTGACCATCGGCCTGCTCGCCGACAAGATGAACATGAGCAAATCAGGCGTGTTCGCGCACTTCGGTTCGCGTGAAGATTTGCAGATGGAAGTGCTCAAGCTGTACCACCATCGCTTCGAGCAGGAAGTTTTTTTCCCCAGCGTCAGGGAAGACCGCGGCATTCCCCGTTTGCAGGCCATGTATGCCCGCTGGATTAAACGGGTATCGGTGGAAATTGCCTCGGGATGCATCTATATTAGTGGGGCCGTTGAATACGACGACCGCCCGGGACCGATCCGCGAAGAGCTGGTATCGATGGTGCGGGCGTGGCAGGGCGCCTTGCTGCGCTGCGTCCAGCAATGCATCGATTGCGGCCAGCTCCAGATGGACGCCGATGCCCAGCAGATGGTCTACGAAATGTACGGGCTGATCCTGGCCTTGCACCACGATGCCCGCTTTCTGCGCCAGCCCGGCAGTATCGAGCGGGCCCGTATCGGGTTCGACCGTCTGCTCGAGAATTACCGCATGACCAGTCAATCATCCGCGCTGTAATTTCAGCGTAGCCTCAATTTTAAAAGTAACCGCCTTCAGGAGAACACCATGGGTCAGTACGTCGCGCCAATCCGGGATATGCAATTTGTCCTGCACGAATTTCTTAACGTTGCCGAGCAGTTCAAGGACATGCCGGATTACGCGGAAGTCGATGCCGACATCATCAACCAGGTGCTGGAAGAGGGTGCCAAATTCACGCAGGATGTCCTGTTCCCGCTGAACCATTCTGGCGACCGCGAAGGCTGCCATTTCGACGCCGCCACCAAGTCCGTAACGACGCCAAAAGGTTTTAAAGAAGCGTACAAGCAGTACATCGACGGCGGCTGGGCTGCACTCGGTTGCGATCCGGAATACGGCGGCCAGGGCTTGCCGATCACGTTGAACAATTCGTTTTACGAGATGCTTAATTCGTCGAACCAGGCGTGGACGATGTACCCGGGCCTGTCGCACGGCGCCTACGAATGCCTGAAAGAACACGGCACCGACGACCAGAAAAAATTCTACCTGCCGAAGCTGGTATCGGGCGAGTGGACCGGCACGATGTGCCTGACCGAAGCGCATTGCGGCACCGACCTGGGCATGCTGCGCTCGAAAGCGCTGCCGCAGGAAGACGGCTCGTACCTGATTACCGGCTCGAAGATTTTTATCTCGGCCGGCGAGCACGATATGTCGGAAAACATCATCCACCTGGTGCTGGCCCGCGTGCCGAATGCGCCGGAAGGCTCGAAAGGCATCTCGCTGTTCCTGGTGCCGAAGTTCCTGCCGAAGGAAGACGGCAGCGTCGGCGAGCGCAATCCGATTGCGTGCGGCGCCATCGAAGAAAAGATGGGCATCCACGGTAATTCGACGTGCCAGATGAACCTGGACGGCGCGCGCGGCTGGATCATCGGCCAGGAAAACAAGGGTTTGAATGCGATGTTCGTGTTCATGAACGCGGCCCGTCTGGGCGTGGGCATGCAGTCGCTCGGCCTGACCGAAGTGGCGTATCAAAATGCGCTGATCTACGCGAAAGACCGCATCCAGATGCGCAGCCTGTCGGGCGTGAAAGCACCGAACCTGCCGGCCGACCCGATCATCGTGCACCCGGACGTGCGCAAGATGCTGCTCACCGCCAAGGCCTATGCCGAAGGCGGCCGCGCGCTCAACCTGTTCTGCGGCCTGCTGATCGATCGCGAGCTGCATCACCCCGACGACAAGGTGCGCAAGGACAGCGCGGAACTGGTCGCGCTCCTCACGCCGATCGTCAAGGCCTTCATCAGCGACAACGCCTGGCTCGCGACCAGCCATTGCATGCAGGTCTTCGGCGGCCACGGCTACATCCACGAATGGGGCATGGAGCAGTACGTTCGCGACGCCCGCATCAACATGATCTACGAG
>JALYUM010000056.1 GCA_030853745.1 Pseudomonadota bacterium
AACTTGACCGCGCCGGCATGGTCGACGCGCTTGGCGTGGCGATGAAAGCGCTATTGATGAGCTAAGCTGCGCTGCACATTGACTTGGCCGTGCAAGCCAAATAATATCGATTCCGTCGCATCGATATTATTTTCGACTCACAGCTCATCAAAGGCCAGCATGCACGCACCGTCTCATCCTTTCACACCTTCCGCTCCTTCCGCCATCTCGCGCCGCGCCGTGCTGATGCTGGCCCTGTCCGCCGGCGCCCTCGCCGTGATGCCGCGCCTCGCCTTTGCCGCGACACCGGCCGACGCCCGGTTTGCCAGATTGCTGGCCGACTTTGCCGACGAAATTCTGGTACTGACACCCAGCACCGCCACCAGCCTCGGCCTGGACAGTGGCGCTCGCAGTGCGCTGAAATCGCAGCTGGAGGATTATTCGTTCGCTGGCGACGCCGCCTGGGCTGCGCAAGTAGAATCGATGGTGAAACGCCTCGGCGCGCTCGACCGCAAGCGGCTGTCCGCCAGCGCGCAGGTGCGTTACGATACCGTGCTGTACTCGGCGCAAGCCGGCATCGCCGGTGAAAAATTTGCCTTCGGCGGTGCTGCGAGCGGCTTTTTCGGCGGCACTTCGCCGTACGCAATTACTCAGCAAAGCGGCGCGCTGGTCAGCGTGCCGGAATTCCTCGATTCGCAGCACCAGATTGTCGATGCAGCCGACGCGGAAGCCTACCTGGCGCGCGTGGCCGCACTTGCCCGCGTGCTCGACCAGGAGAGCACGCGGATCACCGCGCAGGCAGCGCAGGGCGTGGTGCCGCCGCGCTTCATCGCCACCACCGTGCTGACCCAGCTGAAGGAATTTCGCGCAACGCCGGCTGCGGAACAAAAGCTGGTCACATCGATCACGAGCTGCACCGCAAAGCTGGGCATCGCCGGCGACTGGGAAGCGCGCGCACTCAAGCTGGTGACAGCGTCGGTGTATCCGGCCCTGGACCGCCAGATCGCCGCATTCAGCGCCGCCACTGCCAACGCCACGGACGTCGCCGGCGTGCACAAGCTGCCCGACGGCGCGGCGTACTATGCGTGGGCGCTGCGCCTTGGCACCACCACCAGTTACAGCCCGCGCGAAGTTCACGCCGTCGGGATGGCGCAGGTAAAACAACTGCAGGCGCGCATCGACACTATTTTGCGCACCCAGGGCAAAACCACCGGCACCGTGGGCGAGCGCATTGCCGCCCTGTCGCGCGATCCGGCGATGCTGTACCCGGACACCGATGCAGGCCGCGCCCAGATCATCGCATTCTGCAATGAGCGGGTGGCGGCGATCCGCGCCATCATGCCGAAAATTTCGCACATGACGCTCAAAGCGCCGCTGGAAATCAAGCGCGTGCCGACCGACATCCAGGCCGGCGCACCGCTCGGCTACATGAATTTTGCATCGCTCGACGGCAAGCGTCCGGCCATTTATTACATCAACCTGAAGTCGACGTCGTACTGGCCGCGCACGGGCTTGTCGACACTGACGGCGCATGAGGGCATCCCTGGCCACGCGTGGCAAGGCGCGTACATCGCCGAGCATCAGGCCGACCTGCCGCTGATCGCGTCGCTGACCGGCTACAACGCGTTCATCGAAGGCTGGGCACTGTATGCCGAGCAACTGGTGGACGAGGTGGGCCTGTATGCGAACGACCCGCTGAGCCAGGTCGGCTACCTGCAGGGCCAGTTGTTTCGCGCCTGCCGCCTGGTGGTCGACACCGGCCTGCATGCATTGCAGTGGCCGCGCCAGCAAGCCATCGCCTTCATGGTTGACAATGCCGGCAGCGTCGTCGCCAGCGCTACCAGCGAAGTGGACCGCTACATCGTCTCGCCCGGCCAGGCATGCGGCTACAAGATGGGCCACAACGAGATCCTCAAGCAGCGCGAGCGTGCAAAAGTCGTCCTGGGTGCGCGCTTCGATTTGGCGGGATTCAACGATGCGTTGGTCGCCAGTGCCGGCGTGCCGCTGGCCGTGCTGCCGACCGTCGTCGATCAGTTCATTGCTGGCAGCCGGCGTTAAACCAGTGTCAAGGCTGCGCAATGTTACCGCAGCCTTGCATGGGGGTTACCGCAACCCGGTTGAACCGTGTTGCGGTGGATGCCGCACTCGCCCCCAGGGTATGCAAGCCATCCCCGCTCCCATCGAGTGCCGCCGGGGCTTTTCCTGGTCGCCCGGCGTTTGAGCAGGTGCAGCTTTTTTTGTTTGTGCTTCGCTTTCGGTTAGTTGCATTTGTAGGCAAGAAACGCATCCAGGCTGCTGCCTCCGATCAGCGCACTCACGGCAGCGCACTCACGGTGCGTCGTCTGCTGCCTTGCTGTCGCGCTGCCGTCGTGCGACGCCCAAGTAGGACTCGAGGGCCAGCGCCCTCGCCAGGCCCAGCCGCTTGCGCAAGGTCTCTTCCGGCGTGCCTGCGCGTATTTCCGCCACCGCAAAGCCATTGCGCAACGTTCGTCCACCGACATGCGACATCGCCACCTCGGCCTCCTTCAACGCACTGCGCGACTGCCGATAGACGGTACTCTTGTGCAGCGCCTTGCCGGTGTCATCGGCCGGAAAAACCAGCTCGCCGGGAAAGCCGAGACGCTGGCGCATGGCGATCCACGCAAGCACCTCTTCCACTGCAGCTGGCTGCAGGAATGTTTCGTGTGCGCGGCTGGTCGGTTGCTTGCCAGTCGGGGTCAGGCGGATGCGCAAGCTGCCATCCGCTTCCGACACCGTGGCAAGCTCCCTGACCAGGAGCCCGATCGCTTCGGCCACGCGTAGTCCGGCACACAACATGACAAGTTGCATCGTGCGGTCACGCTGCCGTTTCCATGATGTCGGCTCCGGCATGGCGGCGATCAGCTGGTCGCTCTCCACCGGCGACAACGCGACCATCTCACGGTCGCGCGCCGGACGGTTCGCTCCAAGGATGACGATTGCGGTACTGGCGGGATTGGGCGTGTGCTCAAGATGTTCGTAGCACCGCTCCATCAGGCGCAGATAACGATAGATGATCTTGCTCTGCAACGGCCTGCCCCGTGCATCGCGCGAGCTCAGGAAGTCCACCAGATCGCTCGGACTTAACGACGAAAATGTACGGCCATGCATCCGCATCCATTTGGCAATCCGGCCAAACATGAACTGATAGATTTCGGCGGATGCTGCCGAGACTGGCGGCGCAGCCCGCTTCGCCGTCTGCGCAAAGGCAGCGCTGGACAGGAACTGCGTAAATGCGGCAACGGGATCCTGGTCCCAGTTCGATATGTTCATGTACCACAATTTTATCACCAGCCACAGCGCTGTGTCGCGCTGGACGGGTGTGTGCCCTCTCTTGCAGACCGGGTGTGTGGTTCGTAGCTGGCGTTCGCAAAACGGTCCATTTCGCTTCATTCGGTTAGTTGCATTTGTACGGTTGATGATCAACCAGGCTGCGCATTCACGTCAGCGCTTTCGGCCAGCACCGACAAACAATGTCAATATTGAAAATATTTCGCCACCGTGTCGCACCTTTCGGCACGGGCATAGCCGTTTCAGGCGACATCGAGATGCAGCAGATGTTTTCGGTGACAGTAGGTTCAGCACACCGGGGCAGTCAAACAGTTGGCCGTGAGTAAGGCATTTATCTCGGTGACCAGCGCCGCCTTTCATCTGCCGTTCAGGATTTCGGTGGCGCGACATGTCGTGGACAACCTTACATCGTCGTATTTCCCTGAGATGACAGGCGCTCCGTGACTATTGATATCGCAAAGCCGCAGCAGCCAGCCCGCTTTCGGTGTTCATGGATGAGATACGCTTCCCTCAGAGAAAACACGGCGAAAAACAGCATCTTGAAAAGATAGTCGACAACATTGCCAGATACTTGCAGAACATCGACAAAGTGGCGTTTGTTCATAGCGAAAAATTCCTGTTAACGCGGCCTTCGACGCCAACGAGCGGAATCATTACACCCACAAATTACACCCATAAAAAAAGCCGGTGGCTCATCGCCCCGGCTTCTCTCGTAACTACTTGATTTTCCTACTGAATCTTGGTGGGAAGTGGCAGTTTCGAACTGCCGACCCTTGCAGTGTGAATGCAATGCTCTACCCCTGAGCTAACCTCCCGACGGGGCGTATTATCGCACAGACTTTGCGCTACGTCACGCCCCAGTCACCAGCTTCTATGCAGCCGCGTAGCCGTGCCAGATGCAGGTGCCCTTGACTGCCTTGTCGAGCCCGCCTAACAAGGCTTCGTGCGCAGCATCTTCACTATCGTCGGCACGCAGTACGATAACTTCGCCGAGTGGCACCGCGTCGAGCAAGGCGCCGGCGGCCGAGACTTCCACGTCAGCATCCATCGACAGCGAATTCTGGCCGCGCGTCATCGCCAGATAGACGTCGGCCAGCAACTCGGCGTCGAGCAGCGCGCCGTGCAACTTGCGGTGCGCGTTCGACACGCCGTAGTGGTCGCACAGCGCGTCGAGCGAATTACGTTTGCCGGGACGCATTTCCTTTGCGTTGACGAGCGTGTCGATGACGCTGCTGCAGTGCTCGGTGAACGTCGGAATATTCAGGCGCGCAAATTCATGGTTGAGGAAACCCAGGTCGAACGGCGCGTTGTGAATGATCACTTCGGCTCCCTGGATATACGTGCGCAACTCTTCGGCAATTTCATGGAAGCGCGGCTTGTCGCTGAGGAATTCGGTGGTCAGGCCGTGCACTGCTAGCGCACCCTCTTCCGAATCGCGCTCGGGGTTGATATAGACATGAAAATTATTACCGGTCAGCATGCGGTTGACCAGTTCGACGCACCCAACTTCAATGACGCGGTCGCCGGTGCGCGGGTTCAGTCCGGTGGTTTCAGTATCGAGAACGATTTGACGCATGGATATCAGTTTCTTTTCTTTGATGAATTACGCGCGCACAGTCAGCACGCCACGGTTGGCGAGCACGTCGGCGCGCTCGTTGCCGGGATGGCCGTTGTGACCGCGCACCCAGCGCCAGTCGACTTTGTGTTCGGCTTGCGCCAAGTCAAGGGCCTTCCACAGGTCTTCATTTTTTACTGGCTCTTTCGCGGCAGTTTTCCAGCCGCGTGCTTTCCAGCCATGAATCCACTCCGAGATGCCCTTCTGGACATACTGGCTGTCGGTGTGCAACACCACTTCGCAAGGACGCGTCAAGGTGCGCAGCGCTTCGATAACCGCCTGCAGTTCCATGCGGTTATTGGTCGTATTCAGTTGGCCGCCGAAAATTTCTTTTTCATGACCATCGGCGACCAGCAAGGCGCCCCAGCCGCCGGTGCCGGGGTTTCCTTTACAGGCGCCATCGGTAAAAATCTCTACTTTGCTCATGCTGCTTTTTGTACCTTTATTCCTTGTTGGACTGAACGCTGTTCGTCGCCGGCACTGCCTGCGACGATTTTTGATGCCGCTTGTTCCAGGCGGGTCCGATGATACGCATGCCCTTTACGCGCTTGATGGCGTGCACCATGTAGACGGCGCCAAAATACGGCCACCAGCGCTCGCCGCCGGTTTCCAGCATATTGAAACGATTCAGCCAGGCACTGGTGCGGCAAGGCGGCGCATAGCAACCGAAATAGCTGCGGGTCGCGCCCAGATTCAGCAATTTTAACCAGTCTTTGAGGCGCGGCATAGAAATGAATTCCCCCGCTGTCGGCAAAAAATCGCTGCGCACGATGCGCTGCAGACCGTGGCGCGCGCCCCACATGCTGGCCGGATTGAATCCGCAAATAATCAATTGGCCTTCGGGAATCAGAACCCGCTCCACTTCACGCAGCACCTGGTGCGGCTCGGCAGCAAATTCCAGGACGTGCGGCAACACCACCAGGTCCAGGCTCTGCGACGCGAACGGCAACTCTTCGAAATCGAGCGCGACGCTGATCTGGCGACCACCCGGCGCCCCCGGCAAGGTTGCGCCTGACGACAATGCCGTGGCCGCCTGCCATTTATTCGGCATCCGGCTGGCGGCCAGTGCATCGATCTGCGGCACCCCGATTTGCACGGCGTTGAAACCGAAAATATCCGCTGTCAACGCATCCAGCCGGGCCTGCTCCCACGCGCGCACGTACGCACCCGCCGGCGTCTGCAGCCAGCGGTCGAGGGCTATAATGGAAGTCTCCGATGCTGCGTTATCCATGCCACTCCTGTTCCTGAAAAACCATCATGTCCCTGACCATTCTCGCCCTGCCCGCCTTCCAGGATAACTACCTGTGGCTGATCCACGATGGCGTGCATGCGGCCGTCGTCGACCCTGGTGATGCCGGGCCGGTGCTTGCTGCGTTGGCCGGGCACGGCCTGCAACTGACCGCCATTTTACTCACCCATCATCATGCTGACCATATTGGTGGCGTGCCGCGGCTGCTGGAGCACGCGGACGTGCCGGTTTTCGGCCCGGCCGGCGAAAACATCGCCGTGGTCACCGTGCCACTGGCCGAAGGTGCGCGCGTGGAGGTGCCGGGCCTGGCGTTGACGCTTGACGTACTGGATGTGCCCGGCCATACGCGCGGACATATCGCCTATGTCACACACAACGCTGTTACACATAAATATGTCACGCACAACGCTGTCACGCACAATTCTGAAGAGACATGGCTGTTCTGCGGCGACACGCTGTTTGCTGGCGGTTGCGGGCGCCTGTTCGAGGGCACCCCAACGCAGATGGCGTCATCGCTGGCAAAATTAGCTGCCTTGCCAGGCGACACACTGGTGTATTGCGCGCATGAATACACGCTGGCAAATTTGAGGTTTGCGGCACAGGTCGAGCCAGACAATCGCGCGTTGCAAGCTCGCCGGGTGTCGGCAGCAGAAAAACGTGGCGACAATGTGCCCACGGTACCGTCGACGATCGCGCTCGAGCAGGCGACCAATCCGTTCTTGCGGGTTACGTCGCCGGCAATCGTTGCCAGCTTGGAAGCCGCCGGACGGGCTCGGCCGGGTGCCACCCCGACCGAGCTGTTCGCCGCGCTGCGCGAATGGAAAAACGTTTTTAAATAATCGGTCAGATCTCTTCGTACAACGCCAGCGTCAGGAATTCTGCAAAATTTTCCGACGTCGACATTTCTTCGAAGATTTCTGCGGCACGCGCGTACGTCGGGCTGTCGCCGTTTGGCGCCGCCTGCTTCGCCTTCGCGAGCTCTTCAGGAATCATCGCCCGCACCATTTCTGCGGTCACTTTGCGGCCGTCGTCCAGCACGCCTTTTGGCGAGCGGATCCACTGCCAGACTTGCGACCGGCTGATCTCGGCAGTGGCGGCATCCTCCATCAGGTTATGGATCGGTACGCAGCCGTTGCCGGCCAGCCAGGCGCCGAGGTAATGGATGCCCACATTGATGTTGTAGCGCAAGCCATCTTCCGTGATTGGCGCTTCCGGACGGAAATCCAGCAACTCGGCCGCGCTGACATTGACATCTGGACGCTGCTTGTCGATCTGGTTGGGTTTGTCGCCCAGCACCTTCTTGAATTCGCCCATCGCCAGCTCCACCAGGCCAGGGTGCGCCACCCATCCGCCGTCGTAACCATCGCTGGCATCGCGCGCCTTGTCGGTGCGCACGCCACCCATGGCAATTTCGTTTTTTTCCGGGTCGTTCTTGATGGGGATCAGTGCGGCCATGCCGCCGATGGCTGGCGCGTTGCGCTTGTGGCAGGTTTTCAGCAGCAGCAACGCATACGCGCGCATGAAGGGCGACGTCATGCCGACTTTCGGGCGGTCGGCCAGGCAGAATTCCTTATCCAGCTTGAACTTCTTGATGCAGGAAAAGATGTAGTCCCAGCGGCCCGCATTCAGACCGGCGCTATGCTCGCGCAATTCGTACAGAATTTCATCCATTTCGAAGGCCGCGAGAATGGTTTCTATCAGCACCGTCGCCTTGATGGTGCCTTGCGGCAGGCCAAGTTCGTTTTGCGTCATGACGAAAATATCGTTCCACAAACGCGCTTCCAGATGCGATTCCAGCTTCGGCAAATAGAAATACGGACCGGCACCGCGCGTCAGTTGTTCCTTCGCGTTATGCACCATGAACAGCGCGAAATCGAACACGCCGCCTGAAATGCGGGCCCCGTCCACCAGCACATGCTTTTCGTCAAGGTGCCAGCCACGCGGACGCACGACCAGCGTGGCGATTTTGTCATTCAGCTTGTAACTTTTGCCGTTCTGTTCCAGCGAAATCGTGCGACGCACGGCATCGCGCATGTTCACCTGCCCGGTCAGCTGATTGTCCCAGTTGGGCGTGTTCGAATCCTCGAAGTCGGTCATGTAGCTGTCAGCACCGGAATTGAACGCGTTGATGACCATCTTGCGCTCGACCGGACCGGTAATTTCCACACGGCGACATTCGAGTGCCTTCGGAATTGGGGCGATGGTCCAGTCACCCGCGCGGATGTGCGCAGTGTCAGGAAGGAAATCTGGACGCTCACCGGCGTCGAGCCGTGCGGCGCGGTCAACCCGCGCGGCCAGCAAAGCTTTCCGGCGCGGCGCAAAAGCGCGTTCAAGTTTGACGATCAGATCGAGCGCTTCAGGCGTCAGGATATCGGCATATGCAGGGGTGATCTCGGCAGTAATGGTCAGGCCGTCGGGCAAGGCAATGTGCATGGTGTACTCCAGTGAGATAAAAACATGGTTGGTCGGATTGTTATCCAGTATATTCACTTCAATCAACCTAAACGAGACAATTAATACATGCATCTGTGCGTTAAAGTATCAGATCAATTGCCTCCTGAAAGACCATCATGGCCCAGTTTCGCCAGATTTCCACCTTTGTCGATGTCGTTGCGCGCGGCAGCCTCTCGGCGTCGGCCCGCAACGAAGGCATTGCGCCAGCGATGATCGGGCGCCGCCTCGATGCGCTCGAAGCCCGCCTCGGCGTGAAACTCCTGCAGCGCACCACCCGGAAACTCGTGCTCACCGATGAGGGCGCTGCTTTTCTGGAAGATTGCCAGCGCATTCTCGGCGAGCTGGAAGAGGCCGAAACTGCCGTATCGGCGCGCAGTGCGCGTGCCAGCGGGCATTTACTGGTGTCGGCGCCAGCCGGCTTCGGGCGCCAGCACGTGGCGCCGCTGCTGCCGTCGTTTCTGGCCGAGCACCGCGACGTCACTGTCAACCTCAATCTCAACGACCGCATGGTCGACGTGATCGGGGAAGGCATCGATGTTGCGGTGCGCATTGCCACGCTGACAGAATCGAACCTGATCGGCGTGAAACTGGCGGATAACCAGCGCGTCCTGGTCGCCGCACCGGCCTACCTGCGGCGCCATGGCACGCCGCTGACGCTGGCCGATCTGGCGCAGCATAATTGCCTGGCGATCAGCACCGAAGGTAGTCAGCGCGGGTGGACGTTCCGCGACAACAACCGGCCGGTGACGCTGAAAGTGGCAGGCAATATGGTGTGCAACGATGGCGAAGTGCTGCATGACTGGGCATTGGCAGGCAAAGGGCTGGCGTGGCGGTCGATGTGGGAAGTGGGTGCCGAGATCGCTGCGGGCCGGCTGGTCACAGTGCTCGACGCTTATGCGGCACCGGACAGCGAAATCCACGCGGTATTTGGCCAGCGCCGTCACCTGCCGTTGCGCATCCGGGCGTTTGTCGATTTTTTACAGCGTGCCTATGCGTCACCGGCGTACTGGCGTCGCAGTTAATCGGGCCTTTCATCGACCGCGAGGCAAAAAAAATCCCGCCAGAAGCGGGAGATGCATACTGAAAAAACCCAATGCGCCGAGGTTTGATGCAAACCATCATAACCTCCGATGCGCCGGGGATTTATGCAGACCGTCACAACCTCCGCCGTGCAGAATTTTATGCATACCGTCAAAACCTCCGCTGCGCAGAGGTTTTATACAGACCAAAAAAAACCCCGGCAAGCCGAGGTTTTTTGGTCGTTGACTCAGCGATTAGATAGGCTGAATGTTCGAAGCTTGCTTGCCTTTAGGGCCCGAAGTCACTTCGAAAGAGACGCGCTGGTTCTCTTGCAACGATTTGAAGCCTGCCGACTGGATAGCCGAGAAGTGAGCGAACAGATCTTCGCCGCCTTCGTCAGGGGTGATAAAGCCGAAGCCCTTCGAATCATTGAACCATTTTACGATGCCAGTTGCCATTACAATTTCCTATTTCAGTTAAGTGGGCTTACGCCCGTTTTCGATCGTTTGAAGAAGCAAGAAAGAAATGACAGACAGACTGCACTACTACCTCGAATCCAACGATCCCGCATTATACCGAATAAAACAAAAAATACACGCTTTCTGAGAAAGAATCGTACGCAGCCTCAAAATCGTTCTGCTTACCAACTTTCACGACTGCTTTTTTGCTCCGGTCGTGGGATGAATATAAGGCATCGATGCGCGCCAAGTTTGCGATAAATCAAACGGTGGGCAGCGATTGATTGCGGCGGAACTATTTCGTTACGGCAGTTGTAGTGCAGCCGCACCGGCACCGGGCAAACTACACCGGCACGGGTCGGCGCTGGCCCACGCGATCAAGCCGAACAGTTGCGTAAACCAGTCGGTCCAGTCGACTGGTGGCACATTGTCGAACGCTTGCAGTACACGCAGGCGCTGTTCGAGTGCGCGCGCTTCCTGGCCCAGACGGCGATAACCGAAGGTGGCAGCGCAACCGGCCAGCGTATGCAACTGGCGCTGCAATTCGTTGCTGGCAGCAGGCGTGGGAATGGGGCGTGCCGGATCGTGGAGCGCCGCCAGGCACGCAAGCGTGGCCGGCAAGCCGGCGCTGAAGGCCGCGTCCTGCACGCGCAGGCGCGCAAAAAAATCGGCTGCTACCGGCACTGGCGTGGCGAACACTCGGGTGCCCGGTGTTATTTGGTGCCGAAAATACGGTCGCCAGCGTCGCCCAGGCCCGGCACGATGTAGGCGTGCTCGTTCAGATGCGAATCGAGCGAGGCGACATATACCTTGACGTTCGGATGCGCAGCCTGGAACACGGTGATGCCTTCCGGTGCGGCGACCAGCGCAAGGAAGATGATTTGCTCATCCTGCACGCCACGTTTTTTCAGTACGTCGACCGCATACACGGCCGAGTTTCCGGTAGCAACCATCGGGTCGCACAGGATGAACGTGCGCTCGGACGTGTCCGGCAACCGTACCAGGTATTCCACCGGACGATGTGTTTCCGGGTCGCGGTACACGCCAATATGGCCGACGCGCGCCGACGGCACCAGTTCCAGCAAACCGTCGCTCATGCCGATGCCGGCGCGCAGGATCGGCACGATGGCGAGCTTTTTCCCGGCGATGACAGGGGCGTCGATGGTCACCAGCGGCGTCGTGATTTCGCGGGTGGTCAGCGGCAAGTCGCGCGTGATTTCGTAGCCCATCAACAGCGTGATTTCCTTGAGCAGCTCGCGGAAGGTACGCGTCGACGTATCGTGTTCGCGCATGTGCGACAGCTTGTGCTGGATCAGCGGGTGATTCAGGATGAACAGCTTGGGAAAACGCGGGTCTTGTTTCATGGTCGGCATGGCGTGGCTTGTGGCGTCAGTGACAGATCGGCCATTATACCGCTGACCGCGCTGATAAATTGCGCAACATCGACGGCATATTGGCCTTGCGCGCGACTGGACGACAACCGCCCGCACGCCATCCGGCCTCCCCTCCATGTCGCATGAATAAGTTAACAGGATGGCCCGAATGCACCGGCCCGCGCATCGCACCGGACGTGCACATAAAGCCGGCTGCGACAAGGCAGATCCGATTCACTGCGGCGCGTCAAGTTTTGCCTGCACAACAGCATTTCTTGAAATAATCTAATGCCCAAAAGCATCATTCAATGGTACAGTCGCGGCTGGATTTAACCGTTCTTTCAACCAGCGCGCCCCGCAGGCGCCAGCCACTTCGAGGCAAATTTTCAGCAATGGGCCACTTGACTCCCGCAGCGTCGCCGCAGGATGCACCCAGCCAGATGCTCGACTGCTTCATGGAAGCGGCCGGCGATGCGGTGCTGCGCCTCGATGGCGCCGGCCACATCGTCGCGGCCAGCACGCGCAGCGCCCGCCTTGCGCCCCGAGGCCGCGCGCTGGTCGGTGTGAGCCTGGTGGCCCTGGCGCTGGACGAAGACCAGGCGGCTCTGCGCCAGGGCATTGCCGATGCACTGGCCGGTGCCGATCCGGTACTGGTGCAGGCGCGCCTGCGCACTGCGATTGGCGACGCATGTTACGAACTGCGGCTGTCGCCATGCGCCCTGCCCGGCGTAGCTGGCATGGCACCGACCGCGCTGCTGGCGATCGGCCGCGACATGTCGGTACAGCATGCCACCGAACAACGTCTGCGCCATGCAGCCACCCACGACGCGCTGACCGATTTGCCGAACCGGGTGTTATTGTCCGACCGTATCCGCATGACGATTGCGGCCGCCCGCCGTGCCGGCCAGCCATTCTCGATTGCCACCATCGGCCTCGACGGTTTCAAAAAAGTCAACGACGCGCTCGGCCATCCGGTGGGCGATGGCGTGCTGCGCATGGCGGCGGCGCGGCTGCGTAAAACCCTGCGCGACAGCGATACCCTGGCGCGCGTCGGTGGCGATGAATTTGTCGCGGTGCTGCCCGGCACCGCGACCGCCGACCAGGTGCGCCTGGTCACCGGCCGCCTTCTGGCCGCGTTGCAGTCGCCGTTCGAGATCGACAACCATGTGATCTATCTCGGCTCGTCGATCGGCGTAGCAATTTATCCGCTCCACGCCGAAGACGACGTGCGCCTGCTGGCGCTGGCCGATACCGCCATGTCGCACGCGAAACAAACCGGCAAGGCGCGCTGCGTCGTCTACAGTCCGCGCACCGAAGGTCCGCCCGAACACGATATTTCGCTCGAAGCGGCGATGTTCCAGGCGGTGCGCGAAGGCGAATTTTTGCTGTATTACCAACCGATCGTCGACGCCGCCACCCGCCAGATCCAGGGCTTCGAAACGCTGATGCGCTGGAATCATCCCACGCTCGGCATGGTGCCGCCGGTGCGCTTCATTCCGATTGCCGAAGCAAATGGCCTGATCAACCTGCTCGGCGCGTGGGCGTTGAAAGCCGCGTGCGCCCAGCTGGTCCAGTTCGAGGAAGCAGCCGGGCGGCCCTTGTATATGTCGGTGAATATCAGTCCGCGCCAGTTCCGCAGCGATAAATTCCTCGAGGTGCTCGACGAGGCCATTGCTTTTTCCGGCATTCGCGGCGATCAGCTGCTGCTCGAAATTACCGAGGGCACTTTGATGGTGGACCCTGTGCACGCAGAAAATATCCTGGTAAAGATGGCGGGCCGCGGCGCCCGCATCGCCATTGACGACTTCGGCACCGGCTACTCGTCGCTGGCCTACCTGAAGCGCTTCCCGATCTCGGTGCTGAAAGTGGACCGCGCCTTCATCAAGGATTTACCTGGCTCGCACAAGGACGCGGCCATCTGCAACGCCGTACTCGACCTTGCCAAGCACATGGATCTGTCGGTGGTGGCCGAAGGCGTCGAGACCGACGCCCAGCTGGCGTGGCTGGTCCCGCGCGGTTGTCACTACATCCAGGGCTACCTGACCGGCAAGCCGATGCCGGCCCACGTCGCGCAGGCCGCGCTGTCCGGCTCGGTCTACAAGCAGGCCTACCCGGCACTGCCCCCGGCTGCCGGCGGAGTCGACCGGCGCGTGGCCATCCCATGAGCATCATCACTGCCAGCGACCATCCACACCAGGCCCGCGCCACGCTCGAGTTGCTGTGGGAGCGCGTGCGCAGGCGCGGCGACATGCCGGGCTTCACCAAGGCGATCAACGCCATCCTGGGCGCCATGCGTGGCGAGGACGAGCGTGAATTTTCGATGACGCAAACCGTGCTGTCCGATCCGGTGCTGACGCAGAAAGTGCTGCGGCTGGCCAATAGTGGCATGTACGCTGCCTTTGGCCAGCGCGTCAACACGATCTCGAAAGCCGTCATGGTGCTGGGCACCGAAGCCATCGGCCACCTGGCGCTCGGACTGAAGCTGGTGGAAGAATTGAGCAGCGCGACGCCGGACAACCTGAACGCCCAGGTCGAGATGGAAAAAGCCGTGCTGGCGGGCATGGTCGCCCAGCGGGTTGCGCATGGTCTGCCCAATTGCGACGCTGAAGAAGCCGTGGTCTGCTCGATCCTGCATACGCTCGGCCGCATGATGGTGACGTTCTACATGCCGGAACGCTGGGAACAATTGCGCCAGATGACAGGCTACGGCAATGAAAACCGCGCTGCACCAGCATTGCTGGGGTTGTCGCTCGAGGACATCGGCCGCGCCACCGCCGAGCATTGGGGCTTGCCAAAAAACCTGGTGGCCGGCATGCGGATCGTCGAGCCGGGCGCCGATACCGTGCATCTCAGCCATGGCGACTGGCTCGCTGCACTGTCGACGATGTCTGCGCAGTGCGCGGAAGCACTGTGGAACGACGACGAAGCCGGCGCTGCGCAGGTACGCGTGCTGGCCGAAAGCTTTGCACCGCTGCTCGGACTCGAACACGGACGCATCCTGCAGGCGGTCGAACAGGCCCGCGTGAATGCGGCAGCCGAGCTGGCGGTGGCACCGTTGGCAAAGCCGGTAGAAAAGCAGGCACAGCTGGAAGCTGCGAAACGCCAGCGCGCCGCCGGGGCGCAGCTGTTGATCGACGGCGTCAGCGAGATGCGCGACGCATCCGCGACGCTCAACCCCGGCCAGATGGTGTCGATGGCACTTGAAACAGTGCAGCATGGCCTGGTGTTTTCGCGCGCCTTTGCGTTCATGTACAACCGGCGCGAGCACCGTTATGTCGCCCGCCTCGGCATTGGCAGGGACGCCAAAGCCATCTTGCCGCTGCTGGCGTTCGACGATACCTACACGCCCGATGTGTTCCACGCCGCGCTGAACTCGGACCGCGTGATTTTTATCGAAAACGCCCGCGAGCCCACATTCATGAGCAAGCTGCCGCAGTGGTGGGTGTCGAATCTGTCGGACGCGCGTTGTTTCGTCATCATGCCACTGTGCAGCCACGGCCAGCCGGCCGGTTTCATCTATGGCGAATGGCATGGCGACGTGCCACCGGTACAACTCAGCCAGGCCGAGTTTGCATTGCTGAACGACCTGCGCACGATCGTCGTGCGCAATATCGCGCGGCGCCACGCTGACACCAGCCGCGCAGCCGGCCAGGATGTCAATGTCAGCGTGGCCGCCAGCCGCGCGTAAATTCGCGGTTTATTTCAACGTCGGCGTTGCCACCTTGACATCGCCGCATTGGGCGCGGTGCATCAGCGCGTGATCGATCAGCACGAGGGCCAGCATTGCTTCGGCAATTGGCGTGGCGCGAATGCCCACGCACGGATCGTGGCGCCCGAACGTTTCCACCGTGGCCGGCTGGCCGTCCTTGTCAATCGAGCGGCGCGGCGTACGGATGGACGAGGTCGGCTTGATGGCGATGGACACGGTGATGTCCTGGCCGGTCGAAATGCCGCCCAGCACACCGCCGGCGTTGTTGCCGACAAAACCTTCTGGCGTCAGTTCGTCGCCATGCTCCGAACCTTTTTGCGCCACCGATGTAAAACCGGCGCCAATTTCCACGCCCTTGACCGCGTTGATGCCCATCATTGCATAGGCAATATCGGCATCGAGCTTGTCGTAAATCGGCTGGCCCCAGCCCACCGGCACATTGCGCGCCACCACATCGATGCGCGCGCCGACCGAATCGCCATCCCGGCGCAGTGCATCCATCGCAGCAGCCATGCGCGCTAGCAGATCGACGTCGCCGGTGGCGGCAAAAAACGGATTATTGGCGACATGCTGCCAGTCCTGGAACGGCACATCGATATCGCCCAGCGAACGCATGCAGCCCATGAACACAGTACCGTACTGTTCTTTCAGCCACTTTTTGGCAATGGCCGCCGCGCCCACCACCGGCGCGGTCAGGCGGGCCGACGACCGGCCGCCACCGCGCGGATCGCGGATGCCGTATTTGTGCCAGTAAGTGTAGTCGGCGTGGCCGGGACGGAAAGTTTCAGCAATATTGCCGTAATCCTTGCTGCGCTGATCTTCGTTGGGAATGAGCAGTGCAATGGGCGTGCCGGTGGTGACGCCCTGGTAGACGCCGGACAGAATTTGCACGGTATCGGACTCCTGGCGCTGCGTCACATGGCGCGAAGTGCCGGGCTTGCGACGGTCGAGTTCAGGCTGGATATCGTCAGTCGACAGGGCCATGCCGGGTGGGCAGCCATCGATAATGCAGCCGATTGCCGGCCCGTGCGACTCGCCGAAGGTGGTCACTGTGAACAACTTGCCAAATGTATTACCGGACATGGATCAGAAAGGTTTGGTTGGCGGAGCGACCATTCTACCAGCGCCGCGGCTGCGGCCGGCATCCTGCCCAAGCCACTGACGATGTATTGACGGATACTTTAAAAAATTCATAAAAGCCACACATTTCTCAAAAGAAACTGAAATTGCGCTTTCCGCCCCTGGGCGCATGGGGGAATCCCGCTATACTGGAAACACCTACTTTGCTGTAATGCATGGAGAACTACAACATGTCATTTCCGAGTCCGCCAACTGCCGGTTTGCCGGACAATCGCGACGAACTCGTATTTTCCGATGAATCGCATGATGTTGCGGGTGCCGGCGCCGGACCCGCATGGCGCGTGATGATCGTCGACGACGATGCCGACGTCCACGCCAGCACCACGTTCGCGCTGTCCGGCCTGGAACTGCACGGCCGTCCGCTGTTCTTCCTGCATGCGTATTCCGCCCGCGAAGCACGCGCCATGCTGGTCCGCGAAACCGACCTCGCGGTCATCCTGCTCGACGTCGTCATGGAACAGGCCGACGCCGGTCTGCACCTGGTGCGGCATATCCGCAGCGACCTCGACATGACCGACGTCCGCATCATCCTGCGCACCGGCCAGCCGGGCTACGCCCCAGAAATGGACGCCATCAGCGGTTATGACATCAACGATTACCGCACCAAGTCGGAACTGACCCGGACCAAACTGTGCACCGCCATCACGGCGGCGCTGCGCTCGTACGAACAGATCCGCGAACTGGCCATGGGCCGGAATGCGCTGGCGCGCGTGATGGCGTCGTCCGCAGCCTTGCTGTCGCTGCACGGCGTCGCGGAAGTCAGCAGCGGCGTGCTCGAGCAGCTGGCCCAACTGATCAGCCAGCCGCGCGCCGGCGTGCTGTGTGCGCTGCAGGATGGCGTCGTCGAAGTGCTGGCCAGCGTGGGGCGCGGCTTCGTGGCTGGTAGCGCGGCGGAAATGGCCATTCGTGCAGCACTCGACGCGCGCGTCAGCCAGATGACACCTGACAGCATCGTGTTATTTTTCCCGGGCAAATCCGGATGCGATTTCGCGGCGTGGATGCCATTGCAGCGCCCGCTGGATGCGCCGTACCACGATGTACTGGCGGTGTTTGGCGCGCAGGTAACAGTTTGCCTGGAAAACGCGCGCCTGGTCGCCCACCTGCACGATTCGGCGTTCCACGACAAGCTGACCGGCCTGCCGAACCGCAGCCGCCTGGTTGAACTGGTGGACGCCACGCTGGCAGGTCAGCACCGCGACGTCTCCGTGCTGGCACTGATCGACATCGATCATTTCGCCGAAACCAACGACGCGCTGGGTCACCAGTTTGGCGACCTGCTGCTGGTCGCGGTGTCGCAGCGCCTGGCTTCGCTGTTGATTTTCGGACCCCATTCCAACCTGCGCCTTGCGCGTGTCGGGCCCGACATTTTTGGCGTGCTGGGCCCGGCAAAAGCCGTCAATCCCGATTTGCTGCAACAGTTGTTCGACGCGCCGTATTCCATCGACGGCCAGCATGTGCAATTGTCGGCCACGATCGGCCTGGTGCGCCTGTCTGAACACGACGGCAACAGCGCCGAGGCACTGAAGGACGCCGATATTGCCTTGAAGCGGGCCAAGTCGCAGCAGCGCTCGGGCCACTTTTATTTTTCGCGCAGCATGGGCATCGAAATCCGCGAGCGGGTACGCATGATGCACGCGCTGCGCATCGGCTTCCAGCAAGGCGAATTGTTCCTGGTGTACCAGCCGCAGGTGGACCTGGTCAGCCGCCGCCCCATTGGCGCCGAAGCGCTGCTGCGCTGGACCACGGCCGACGGCCAGTCCATTCCGCCCGACCGTTTTATTCCGATTGCCGAGTATTCCGGGCTGATCGTGCAGATCGGTGAATGGGTGCTGCGTGAAGCCTGCGCCGAACTGGTGCGCATCCACGCAGCTGGCTACACCGATTTCACGATCTCGGTGAACGTGTCGCTGGTGCAGTTCCGCCATCCGCATTTCCTGGGCATGCTCGAAGCGGCATTGCGCGAGAGCGGCGCACCGGCCCGCCATGTCGAGCTGGAAATTACCGAATCGATGGCAATGGAAGACCCCGAGCAACTGGCTGCGCTGCTGGCGCGCGTCAAGCTGACGGGCGTGTGCATTGCCGTGGACGACTTCGGGACCGGATTTTCATCGCTGTCGCATTTGCAGCGCCTGCACGTGGATCGCCTGAAAATCGACCGCGCGTTCGTCACCGAAATCACCAACTCGGCGCGTGGCAGCAGCATTGCCGAAATGGTGATTCAACTTGGGGAAAACCTGGGCTTGTCGATTGTGGCCGAGGGAGTGGAAGACGAGCGCCAGGCACAGGTGCTGCAGGCGCTAGGCTGCCCGCTAGCGCAGGGTTATCTGTTTTCGCGTCCACTGGTGCCGCAGAACTTGATGACCTGGCTGGCCGGGGATGCGCACCGCACCGCGTGACGCTGGCGGCGCGTCGGAAACGCGTGACGCTGGCGGCGCGTTGAAACGCGTCAGTCGTCGGTGGCGGGGGTGCCGGACGGCCAGTCGCGGATATACGCTTTCAGCATGCGGTTCTCGAAGCTCTGCGCTTCCAGCACCGCACGCGCGACGTCATAAAACGAGATCACACCGAGCAAGGTTTTGGCGTTCATCACCGGCAGATAGCGCGCGTGCTTTTCCAGCATCATGCGGCGCACCTCATTGACGTCGGTTTCCGGGGTCACGGTGATCGGGCTGTCGTCCATATGGCGGCGCACCGTACCGGCGTGCACCGTGCCGTCGTTGCCATGCAGCGCCTTGATGACTTCGCGGAAAGTCAGCATGCCGACCAGGTCGCCGTACTCCATCACCACCAGCGAGCCGATATCTTTTTCGGCCATGGTATTGACCGCGTCCGCCAGGTCGGCGTCGGGGGTGACGGTGTACAGGATATTGCCTTTCACCTGAAGGATCTCGGAAACTTTCATATTGCTCACCTTGCTTGGAGAATGTTGGACGAATGCATTTGTCAAATGCGTATTTTTATCATAAGTGAAATGCGAATGTAGCGTAAGGGTGCGTAAAAATCCACCCGTATTTGCACCGGCAAATCCCTGATGCACCACGATGATGCAAAACGGTTGCCCTATGCTACGATGCCGCACCCCTAGCCTCCAGATGAGCACCTCATGAGCGGTCCCTCTTTCGATACGCTGGCCTTGCACGCTGGTGCGGCGCCCGACCCGGCCACCGGCGCGCGCGCCACGCCGATCTACTTTACTTCGTCGTTTGCCTTCGACAGTTCCGACGCTGCCGCGGCACTGTTTAATATGGAGCGTTCAGGCCACGTCTATTCGCGGATCTCCAACCCCACCAACGCCGTGCTGGAAGAACGCATCGCAGCGCTCGAAGGCGGCGTGGCGGGCATTGCCACCGCCAGCGGCATGGCGGCGATGCACCTGGGTCTGGCCACCATTGCCGGCGCCGGTTCGCATATTGTCAGCGCGCGCGCGCTGTACGGCGGGTCGCACAACCTGCTGGCCTACACACTGAAACGCTTCGGCATCGAGACCACGTTTGTCGACGGCCGCGACATCGACGCGTGGCGGGCGGCGATTCGCCCCAACACCAAGGCGCTGTTTGCAGAAACCCTCGGCAATCCGGGCCTGGACGTGCTCGACATCCCCACCGTGGCGGCACTGGCGCACGAGCAGCACCTGCCGCTGATGGTGGACGCGACTTTCACCACACCGTATCTGCTGCGCCCGTTCGAGCACGGCGCTGACCTGGTCTTTCATTCGGCGACAAAATTTTTATGTGGTCACGGCACCGCCATCGGCGGCCTGCTGGTCGATGGCGGCACGTTCGACTGGCAAGCCGCCTACGATGCCACCGGCCGCTTCGACGAACTATGCGCGCCATATGAGGGCTTTCACGGCATGGTGTTCGCCGAAGAATCGACGGTGGCGCCATTCGCCTTGCGCGCCCGCCGCGAAGGCTTGCGCGACTTTGGCGCCGCGATGAGTCCGCACAATGCGTTTGCCATCTTGCAGGGCGTCGAAACGCTGGGCCTGCGCATGGAGCGCCACGTCGCCAACACCCGCCGCGTGATTGATTTTTTGCTTGGCCACCCGGCCGTGGCATCGGTGGCGTATCCCGAGTTGGCATCGCACCCCGACTACGCGCTGGCCAGGCGCCTGCTGCCGAAAGGCGCCGGCGCCGTGTTCACCTTCAATCTGAAGGGCGACCGTGCGGCCGGGCGCCGTTTCGTGGACGCCCTCTCCGTGTTCTCGCATCTGGCCAATGTCGGCGATGCGCGCTCGCTGGTCATTCATCCGGCATCGACGACGCATTTCCGGGTACCCACCGACCAGCTGGCGGCGGCTGGCATCACCGAGGGCACGATGCGCCTGTCGGTGGGCCTGGAAGATGCCGGCGACCTGATCGACGATTTGACGCGCACGCTCAAAGCCGCCATGAAAGGCGCCTGATGCTGCTCACCGTGCATGACCATCCCGCTTACTGCTACACCGGCGGCAAGGCTTTCGATCCGCTGTTGCCGACCGTCGTATTCATTCATGGTGCGCAGAACGACCATACGGTATGGGCCCTGCAGACGCGCTACTTTGCCCACCACGGTTACGGCGTCCTGGCGGTAGATTTACCTGGTCACGGCCGCAGCAAGGGCGTTGCATTGACGACCGTCGAGGCGATGGCGACGTGGCTGCTGGCGCTGCTCGATGCTGCGAGCGTGCAGAAGGCGGTACTGGTCGGCCACAGCATGGGCTCGCTGATTGCGCTGGAAGCTGCGTGTCAGGCGCCGGTACGGGTGGCGAAACTGGCGCTGGTGGGCACCACGTATCCGATGAAAGTGGCGGACGCTTTGCTGGCGACGGCGCGTGACGATGAGCCGCGTGCAATCGACATGGTGAACGCGTGGTCGCATTCTTCGATTGCGCATAAGCCATCGGCGCCGGCGCCCGGATTTTATGTAATGAACGGATCGCGCCGTCTGATGCAGCGGATGTCTGCCATCAACCCGCACCAGTTGTTCTTTACCGATTTCTCGGCGTGCAACAACTACACAAACGGTGCGGTGGCCGCAGCGTCGATCACCTGCCCCACGCTGTTTTTATTCGGCAGCAAGGACATCATGACGCCGCCAAAATCGACGAAGGCATTCACGGCAAGCATCGCGCATGGCACCGTACTCACTGTCAGCGCCGGCCACCAGTTGATGAGCGAAGCACCGGACGCCGTGCTCGATGCGCTCTACCAATTTGCCTAAAACATCTGGTGCCACGTCTGACATTCGGACACAAGCTCGACAATGCCGCTACGCTGAGGCCATGTGTGAATGCGGTATTCGCATACGAGCTGTGCCATCACGCACCATCCGGGCTATATCTACCCGGGGTCAGGTCTGCCATTCGTACACGAGCTGTGCAATCACGCCTCATCCGTGCTCTGGTTCATTGCTTCATCGACCTGAAAATTTCACCGTTTAGATGAGGCCGTGTCGGAATGGCAGACCTGACCCCGGGTTGAATCAGCTGGCCCGTACGTGTTCGGCCAGCGTCTGGTCGAGGCCGCTCTCCACCGCATCTTCCACCTTGCGGGCGAGCATGGCGGCATCGACTGCCTGGTCGTCGTCTTCCTGTGGCGAGGCGGTGACGCCACCAAATACGAACATGCGGTACACGTCGGCCAGTTTGAGTTTTTCAGGGTCAGTCAGCAGGACCCAGTTGTCGAGGCCTTCCCGCGCGCCGCGGACCCAGCGCGATGTTGCCACGGCCGTGACGGGGACATCCGGTTGCACACGTCCCACCCAGCCCGACGCCACCATCCGGTCCAGCAATGTCGTCATTTCCTCGTAGCCGATGCGGGTTCTGGCGCGGATGGTGGCGCTCGTTACCAGCGCCGAGCCGGTGGTGCGCGCGCTCTCCTCCAGGACGCGCAGCAAGGCCATCGCGTCGACAAACGCCGACCCCGGCACCGGCTGATGCCACCAGCGCTCGTACTTGATGACCGGCAACGCCGACGCCAGCACCGCGCCCAGCAGCGTGATCATCCAGGAGACATAAATCCAGACCAGAAACAGCGGCAACGCGGCCAGCGCGCCGTAAATCAGTGTGTAGGTGGGGAACTGGCGGATGAACACGCCGAAGCCGCGCTTGGCAATTTCAAACGCGATGGCCGCCACCAGCGCGCCCCACACCGCATCGCGCCAGTCGACATAACGGTTCGGCACGGCAGTGTACAACAAGGTGTAGGCGCCGGTGGTCAGGCCGACCGACACCGCCGTATAAAACAATGCGCTGACAAATGGGGCGGCATCGGCCAGGCCGCTGGTGGCAAGAAACAGTTGCGACGTCACCGTCAGCGACAGGCCGAACAGGATCGGGCCTAGCGTCACCAGCGCCCAGTAAACCATCACGCGCTGCAGCAGCGGCCGCGATTTTTTCACGGCCCAGATCTGGTTCAGCACCCGCTCGATCATGCCCATCATCGCGCTCGACGTAAACAACAGCGCGACCGCGCCCACCGCCGACAAACTTTTCGCTTTGCTGGCGAACATCGTCAGGTTCGCGATGACGGTGTTGGCGATGGTTTTCGGCATCACGCTCTGGACAAAATAATTGTCGAGGGCGGCGCGAAAACTGCTGAAGATCGGGAAGGTCGTAAAAATGGCCAGCACGATCGTCAGCAGTGGCACCAGGGCCAGCGTGGTGGTGAAGGTCAGGCTGCCGGCCACTTGCGGCACTTTTTCTTCCACCAGGCGGCGGCGGGCGAAGCGCAGCAGATCGCCGGTCTCGACCCATGTCAGGCCGCGCACCATGTCGACGCTGTCGCTGAACATATCGCTGGTGGAACGGGAAATGGCATGGACAGTTTTTGAAAGCATAGAAAGTAAAGAATCAAGCGACGGAAAAATCACGCTGCCCGGGAGCGTGCCGCTCTAAAAAGCGTCCTATAATACCAACGATGAACCCAAGCAATCCGATTATTCTGGTGTTGTACTATTCGCGCCATGGCGCCACGCGCAAGCTCGCCGAACTCATCGCGCAAGGCATCGAAAGCGTGCCCGGCGTCGATGCGCGCCTGCGCACTGTCCCGGCGGTGTCCACCGTTACGGAAGCCACTGCGCCCGATATTCCTCCCACAGGCGCGCCCTACGTCGAACTGCAGGACCTGGCCGATTGCGCCGGCCTCGCGCTCGGCTCGCCCACCCGCTTCGGCAATATGGCGGCGTCGCTCAAGTATTTTCTCGATGGCACCGCGGCCGACTGGCTGGCCGGCACCTTGTCCGGCAAACCTGCGGCAGTGTTCACGTCCACCGGCAGCCTGCATGGCGGCCAGGAAAGCACGTTGCTGTCGATGATGATCCCGCTGCTGCACCACGGCATGCTGATCGTCGGCCTGCCCTATCTGCATCCCGAACTGATGACCACCAGCTCCGGCGGCAGCCCGTATGGCGCCACCCACTGGGCCGGCATCGATGGCGACAAATCCATCAGCGACGACGAAAAACGGCTCGCCATCGCGCTGGGCAAACGCCTCGCCACCACCGCCGTGCAACTGGGCGGAGCACGCTGATGCAGGCCCTGCGCGTCTTCCATGGAGGCGCCATCGCCAGCCTGGTGCTGCTCATCGCCTGGTTGCTCGCGTGGGAAATCGTTGTCGCGCCGCTGCATCCGGGCGGCTCGCTGCTGGCGCTCAAGGCGCTGCCGTTGCTGCTGCCGCTGCGGGGCGTCGTCAAGCGCGACATCTATACGCTGCAATGGTCGGCGATGGTCATCCTGCTGTATTTCATCGAAGGCGTGGTCCGCGGCTGGAGCGACACGGCGCCGCTGTCGCGCATCATGGCATACGGCGAAATTGTGCTGGTGTGCGTGTTTTTTGCCTGCGCACTGCTGTATCTGCGCCCGTACAAAAAAGCCGCCAAGCGGATGGCCAAGGAACTGCTCGACAAGGTCAAAGTTGCGCATGACTGAAGACGGCTTCCTCGACCAGTGCCGCGCCATCGTCGGCACCGCGCATGTTCTCGACCAGCCTGCCGACATGGCGCCCTTTCTCACCGACTGGCGCGGCCGTTTTACCGGACGCGCCCGCGCCGTACTGCGCCCGCAGGATACGGCCCAGGTTGCATTGCTGGTACAAGCCTGCGCCGCGCACAAGGTGCCACTGGTGCCGCAGGGTGGTAAAACCGGCCTGGTACTGGGCAGCGTACCGGACGATACCGGCACCGCTGTCGTCCTCTCGCTCGCGCGCCTGAACCGCATCCGTGCGCTCGACCCGGTCAACCGCACCATCACAGTCGATGCCGGCGTGATTCTGCAGACCATGCAGGAAGCGGCAGCCAGGCAGCAGCTCCTGTTCCCCCTGTCGCTGGCAGCGGAAGGCAGTTGCACCATCGGCGGCAACCTGTCGACCAACGCCGGCGGCACCGCGGTCCTTCGGTATGGCAACACCCGCGAATTGTGCCTGGGCCTCGAAGTGGTCATGCCGCAGGGCGCCATCTGGGACGGCTTGCGCGCGCTGCGCAAGGACAATACCGGCTACGACCTGCGCGATCTGCTCATCGGCGCGGAAGGCACGCTGGGCATCATCACCGGCGCGGTCATGAAACTGTTCCCGCAACCGAAGGCCGTCCTGACGGCGCTGGTGGCAGTTGCCTCGCCAAGGGATGCGCTGGGTCTGCTGAATTTGATGCAGGATGCCTGCGGCGCCACGCTGACCGGCTTCGAACTGATGTCGGAAATTTGCCTGCAACTCGTGGCCGACCAGTTCCCGCAACTGCCGCAGCCGTTCAAGGACCGCTATCCTCAATACGTGCTGCTGGAGTTGTCCAGCGCCGAATCGGAACAGCATGCCGCCAGCCTGCTGGAAACCGCCATCGGCAGTGCCGCGGCACAGGGCCTGTGCCTGGATGCGGTACTGGCCACGTCGCTGGCGCAGTCGCGCGGCCTGTGGAATTTGCGCGAGCACATCCCGCTGGCGCAAGCAGCGGCGGGCAAGAACATCAAGCACGATATTTCGCTGCCCATTTCCCGCATTGCCGATTTCATTGCCCGGACCGACGCGGCGCTGGCCGACGCGTTTCCCGATGCGCAGGTGATTTGCTTCGGTCACCTGGGCGACGGCAACCTGCATTACAACGTGGCGCCAAAAGACGGCAGCAGCCACGACGCGTTCCTCGCCAATCAACTGGCCATCAACCGCATCGTCAACGATAACGTGGCCGCGCTGCACGGCTCCATTTCCGCCGAGCACGGTATTGGCGCGCTGAAACGGGACGACCTGGCGCGTTACAAGGAACCGGTCGAACTGAACATGATGCGTGCCATCAAAGCCGCACTCGACCCGCTCGGCATCATGAACCCTGGGAAAATTCTATGACACCAGGGAGCGACAACATGATGCAATTCATTCCGATGATGGCCGCGTGTGCCATCTGCGTTTCGGCTTCAGCTTCAGTTTCAGCGGCTACGGCGGCCGCTACCATGTACAAATGTTCCACCGACGGCAAGGTGTCGTATGGCGACCGGCCCTGCACCAACGCGACCGGCACCGCGACCGAGATGAAAGTTGCCGCGCCCGAACGCGATATGGAAACCATGGCCCGCATGGCGCGCCAGATCGCGCTGGCGCAGCAGCTCACCAACCGTGACGATGCACGCGCGCTGCGTGAAGAACAGGCTGCCGAGCGTGCGCAGCGCAGCGCTGCCAGCCGCAAGGTCAAGTGCGACCGGCTGCGGCTGCGCCAGCGCTGGGCCAATGAAGATGTGCGCGCCGCTGCGCCGAAAAAAGGCGCTGCCGCCAGCATCAAGGCGCGCCGCCAGATGGAAAACATGGCGCTGGAGTGTCCGAACTGAATATCCTGTCACGCTGGCTGCTGCTGGGCGAATGGCGCACCCACCCGGTGCGCGCAGTGCTCGCCATCCTCGCCATCGCGGTCGGTGTGGCGATGGGTTTTGCCATCCATCTCATTAACGCTGCTGCCTTCAACGAATTCAACAGCGCCATCCAGAGCTTGTCGGGCCAGGCCGATGTGCAGGTGAGCGGGCGCGAGGCGCTGTTCGACGAAGCGATTTACCCGCGTCTGGCCGCCGTCGGCGGGGTCGCAGTTGCCTCGCCAGTGCTCGAAGTATCGGCGGCGCTGCCTGCCACGGGCCCGTTGAAAATCATCGGCATCGATGCCTTCCGCGCCGGCTTTGTCAATCCCGATTTGCTGGGCGTGCCGGCCAGCGGTGCCGGCACCGATGTGCTGGCCGACGATGCGCTGTTCCTGTCCCCCGCGGCGCTGGCCTGGCTGCAGGTGAAAGCAGGATCGACGCTGGTGCTGCGCGCCGGCAGCGCCGATATATCGCTGCGCGTGGCCGGCACCGTCGCGCGCGCACGCGCCGGCCAGCGCCTGGGCGTCATGGATATCGGCGCGCTGCAATGGCGCTTTGCGCGCCTCGGCAAACTGTCCCGCGTCGACCTGAAACTGCGCGATGGCGTCGACCGTGCAGGCTTTGTCCGCGCGCTGTCCACCACACTGGAGCATGAGTATCCCGGCCGCTTCACGGTCAGCCAGCCCAACGACAGCGACCAGGACAGCCGCAACAATAATCTGTCGCGTGCCTACCGCGTAAACCTCACCGTGCTGGCGCTGGTGGCGCTGTTCACCGGTGCCTTTCTTGTGTTTTCGACGCAGGCGTTGTCGGTCATGCGGCGCCGCAGCCAGTTTGCGTTGCTGCGCGTGCTGGGCATGGAACGCGGCGCCTTGCTGCGCCAGGTATTGAAGGAAGGCACCGCGCTTGGCGTGGTCGGCGCCGGTCTCGGCATCGCGGCCGGGTATGGTCTGGCTGCCGCCGCGCTGTACTGGTTCGGCGGCGACCTGGGCGCCGGTTATTTTGCCGGCGTGCGGCCGCAGGTCGCTTTTACCCCGGTGGCCGCGCTGGTGTTTTTCTGCCTCGGCCTTGGCGTCGCGCTGCTTGGTTGCCTGGCCCCCGCGCTGGAAGCTGCGCGCGCGCGGCCAGCCATCGCCCTCAAATCGGGCAACGACGAGGCGGCGCTGGCACGCATGACGGGCATCTGGCCAGCGCTCATTTGCCTGCTTGTGGCCGCACTGTTGGCGCGCGCGCCGCCAATTTTCGAACTGCCGATTTTTGGTTATCTGTCCATCGCGCTGCTGCTGGTGGGCGGCATCGGGCTGATGCCGCGCCTGGCAGCGACCGTGTTCAAAGCCGCCAATACACTGGTCCAGCGCCGCGCATTGCCCCCGCCGGTATTGGCGCTGACGATGGCGCGCCTGGCCAATGCGTCGGGCCAGGCCGCCATTGCACTGGGCGGCGTGCTGGCCAGCTTCAGCCTGATGGTGGCGATGGGGATCATGGTGTCGAGTTTCCGCGTGTCGGTCGACGACTGGATGGGGCACATCCTGCCGGCCGACCTGTATGTCCGTAGCAGCACCGGCGGCAACAGTGCCGCGCTGGGCGTGCGCGAACAGGCGGCCATCACCGGCCTGTCCGGGGTTGCACGCGTCCAGTTTTTGCGCACGCGCCAGCTCAACCTGGAGGCGAGCCGCCCGAACGTGACGCTGATCGCGCGCGACCTGAATACGCAGGATCCTGCCGCGCTGCTGGTACTGGTCGGCGCCACTGCCGCCATTCCGGCGGGCGCCCGGCCGGTCTGGGTGTCGGAAGCGATGGTCGACCTGTACGCCACCCGCGTCGGCACCATTATCGACCTGCCGCTCGGCGGCGCGCTGCACAGCTTTTTCATTGCCGGCGTCGTGCGCGATTACAGCAGCCAGTCCGGTTCACTGATCGTCCCGCTGGCCAACTATCGCGCGCTCACCGGCGACATGGACGTCACCGACGCCGCCGTCTGGACCGCGCCCGGCACCACTGCCGAACAACTGCAGGCGCGCCTGCGCACCTTGCCGTTCGGCCCGGCCCTGCAGC
Source organism: Pseudomonadota bacterium (assembly GCA_030853745.1). GTDB lineage: Bacteria > Pseudomonadota > Gammaproteobacteria > Burkholderiales > Burkholderiaceae_D > JALYUM01. The sequence continues at coordinate 28,173 of JALYUM010000056.1, forward strand.
TCGCGTTACCAGGGACCATCCGCGCCATGAGCCTGCAGATATTCGATCGCAGCTTCGCCGTCACCTACTTATTGGAAGCCATCGCGATCGCCATCGGCCTGTCCGGCATCGCCGCGACGTTCTCGAGCCAGACGCTGGCGCGCGCCAAAGAGTTCGGCATGTTGCGCCATGTCGGCGTCACGCGTGGGCAAATTTTAAAAATGCTGGCCATCGAAGGCGGCGCGTTGACGCTGCTGGGCGTCACCTGCGGCTTCGTGCTGGGATTGGTCATCAGCCTGATTCTGGTCTACGTCGTCAATCCACAATCGTTCCACTGGACCATGCAACTGCACATGCCGTGGCCGCTGCTGGCCAGCGTGGCCGCGGTGCTGGTCGGCGCATCGGTGGCCACGGCGCTGGTCTCGGGCCGGTATGCATTGTCGGGTGGGCCCATCCGCGCCGTCAGAGAGGACTGGTAATGCGTTTTTTAATGTTGCTGTTGATGATGGCCGCGATCGGGCTTCCACCTGCACACGCGGCGCCCCCGGTGTATGCGCCGGTCACGCCGGCGCATACGCTGACCTTCCCGCGGGACTTCGGCGCCCATCCCGATCATCGCACCGAGTGGTGGTACGTCACTGGCTGGATCAATACACCAGACGGCAAGCCGCTCGGCTTTCAGGTGACGTTTTTCCGCAGCCGGCCCGGGGTCGACCAGGCCAACCCGAGCGCGTTCGCCGCCAGGCAGCTGATCATCGGCCACGCAGCGCTGTCCGACCCCGCCGTCGGCCACCTGCTGCACGATCAGCGCAGCGCCCGCGAAGGTTTCAATCTGGCGTACGCCCGCACCGGCAATCTCGATGTCAAACTCGACGACTGGCACATGGTGCGCGGCGCGGATGGCCGCTACACCGTGCAGGTGCGCTCGAGCCAGATGACGTTCGACCTGGTGCTCGCGCCCACGCAGCCGCTGCTGCTGCAGGGCGAACACGGCTACTCGCGCAAGGGCGCGGCCGCGCAACACGCCAGTTACTACTACAGCGAGCCGCAGTTGCGCGTCACCGGCAGCGTTGCGCGCGCAGCGGGCAAGCCGCAGACTGTGACCGGCACCGCGTGGATGGACCATGAGTGGTCGAGCGAAGCGCTGCAGCCGGAAGCGTCGGGCTGGAACTGGATCGGCGCCAACCTCGACGACGGGTCGGCGCTGATGGCATTCCAGATCCGCGACAAGGCAGGGAGTAAGATATGGGCGCACGCCACCTTGCGCGACAAGGCCGGCAAGGTCACGCAGTTTGCGCCCGGCGAGGTCACCTTCACCGCGCAGCAGCAATGGCAGTCGCCGCGCACTGAAGCCGTGTATCCGGTGGCGACCTTGCTGACCACCGGCACCACGCAATGGCGCGTAAGGCCGCTGCAGCCAGACCAGGAACTCGATTCGCGCCGCTCCACCGGCGCGGTCTACTGGGAAGGCGCGGTAACCCTCGAACGTGACGGCGTGGCAGCCGGCCACGGCTACCTCGAACTCACCGGCTACGTACAGCCAATGAAGCTCTGAAGCATAATGACAGCACAGAACAAGAACCCCGAGACGATGACCCAGCGCACCCGCAGTACCGATTCGAAGAACGCCACCAAAGACACCGACCGCAAAGGCGCCCTCGCCGCCCTCAAAGGCCTGCTCCCCTTCCTGCAACCGTACCGGCGCCAGTTTTTCTTTGCCGGCATCGCGCTCGTGGTGGCCGCCTGCGCCACGCTGGCGATTCCGTACGCATTCAAGCAGATGATCGACCTGGGCTTCGGTGCGGCGGCAAGCGGGCTTGGCAAACCCGGCAGCATCCGCCATGTCGACGCTACCTTCCTGGCCCTGTTCGGCGTGGCGACTGTCCTCGCCGTCGCGACTGCGGCCCGGTTTTACCTGGTCTCGTGGCTGGGCGAGCGCGTGACTGCCGATATCCGTTCGGCCGTGTACCGCCACGTCGTCAACCAGAGCCCGGAGTTTTTCGAGACCACGCAGACCGGCGAAGTCCTGTCGCGCATCACGACCGATACCACGCTGATTCAGTCGGTAGTCGGCACCAGCATCTCGCTCGCGCTGCGCAATACGCTGCTGTTCATTGGCGGCCTGGTGATGTTGTTCGTCACCAGCGTCAAACTGACGTCGATCATCATGGCCCTGCTGGTGCTGGTCATTGTGCCGATCGTGCTGTTCGGCCGGCGCGTGCGCACCCTGTCGCGCGACTCGCAGGACCGCATCGCCGATGCTTCGGCCATGGCCGGTGAAATTCTGAATGCGATGCCGACGGTGCAGGCGTTCACGCACGAACATATCGAAGCGACGCGTTTCGGCGCTTCGGTCGAAAGCGCATTCGCCACCGCCATGCGCCGCATCCGGGCGCGCGCTTTGCTCACCATGATCGCCATCGTGCTCGTCTTCGGCACCATCGTGTTCGTGCTGTGGCTGGGCGCGCACGCGGTGCTGGAGGGATCGATGACGGGGGGCGACCTGGGCCAGTTCATCCTGTATGCGTCGATTGTGGCCGGCGCCATCGGCGCGTTGTCCGAAGTGCTGGGCGAAGCGCAGCGCGCGGCCGGCGCCACGGAGCGCCTGCTGGAATTGCTGGCTGTGCAGTCGCGCATCCAGGATCCGGTAACGCCGGTTGCGCTGCCGCCGCGCCCTGCTGCCGGCGCCGCACTGGCGCTGCACGACGTGACGTTTTCGTATCCATCGCGCCCTGACAGCGCAGCGCTCGGCCACCTGTCGCTGACCATCAAGCCTGGCGAAACCGTCGCCGTGGTGGGCCCGTCCGGTGCCGGCAAGACCACGCTGTTCCAGTTGTTTTTGCGCTTTTACGACCCGCAATCGGGCGCCATCACGCTCGATGGCGTCGACATTCGCACGCTGTCGCTGCATACCTTGCGCGATGCGGTCGGCATCGTGCCGCAGGATACGATCATTTTCTCGGCCAACGCGATGGAAAACATTCGCTACGGCCGCGCCGGTGCTACTGACGCCGAGGTCATCGCCGCAGCGCGCCTGGCCGCAGCGCATGAATTCATCGAGCGACTGCCGGAAGGCTACCAATCGTTCCTGGGCGAACGTGGCGTGCGCCTGTCGGGTGGCCAGCGACAGCGCATTGCGATTGCGCGCGCGCTGCTGAAAAATCCGCCGCTGCTGCTGCTCGACGAAGCCACCAGCGCGCTCGACGCCGAGTCCGAACGCCTGGTGCAAAGCGCGCTGGAAGCTGCCATGGTCGGCCGCACAACCGTAATCATCGCGCACCGCCTGGCCACAGTGAAGCGCGCCGACCGCATCGTCGTCATGGATGACGGAAAAATCGTCGAAATGGGCACGCATGCATCGCTGGTGGCGCTGGGCGGCATTTACGCCAACCTGGCCGCGCTGCAGTTTCATCATGTCGATGTTAGTTCGCAAACAATATTATGATGCCGCGTTGCAACAATTTGTGATTGTTTGTACGAGAATAAGTTTCTACCCTGTAACTTAATGGCAATTTCCCGTAAAATTCGCGTGTTTAAGCGATTTTTACAGGAAGAAAATGTTCACTAAATTTACCAGACCGTCCACCTGGGGTGTCGGCACCAAGATCACCGCATTCACTTTTGCACTGGTGGGTTTAATTCTTGGCGTGCTGATTCTGATGATCAGTCACACCACCGCAACGATTCTCTCCGCGCGCAGCGATGAAAGCGTCCACAACGAGCTGCGCGGCGTCCAGGACATGGTGCAGATGTTCCACCTGACCGTCAGCAGCGAAGCGAACGTGTTTTCGCATCTGCTGGCAGCCGACCTTCCGGGCGCGTTTGCGCTCGACACCGGCGCCATGGTCGACGTCAATGGCAAATCGGTGCCGACCCTGACCAACGGTGGCAAGGCCATTAACCTCGACTTCACTGTGCCCGACCGTTTCACCAAGCTGACCGGTGGCAGCGCCACAATTTTCGCACTGGACGGCGACGATTTCGTCCGCGTTTCCACCTCGCTGAAAAATGAAAAAGGTGCGCGCGCCATTGGCACCGTCCTTGACCGCGCCGGTGCCGCATATGCGCCACTGCGTGCCGGACAGTCGTTCTCCGGGTTGCTAACGCTGTTCGGCAAGCAGTACATGACCCAGTACGACCCGATCAAGGACGTCAGCGGCAACATCATCGGCATCCTGTTTGTCGGCGTCGACATCACGCACGACATCGCTGTCCTGAAGGACAAGATCAAGGCGCTGAAGGTCGGTGAGACCGGTTACTTTTACGTCATCAATTCGGCGCCGGGCAAAGCCTACGGCAACCTGGTGGTGCACCCGTCCAGGCAGGATTCAAATATCGTCGACAACAAGGACGCCAACGGCCATTTGTACGTCCGCGAAATGCTTGAGAAAAAAACCGGTACCATTGTCTACCCGTGGCAATACGCCGAACTGGGCGACACCAGTGCGCGCGCCAAGAGCGTCAGTTATGCGCCGTTTGCGCCGTGGAACTGGGTCATCGTCGGCGGCACGTACGTCGACGAAATCGTGGCCGAATCGACGCAACTGCGCAGCCGCTACATCGCCTTCGGCCTGGTGGCCCTGACCATTTTCGCTGTGCTGCTGTTCGTGCTGGTGCGCGCCATCGTCACACGGCCGCTGGTGCGGGCGCGCGATTCGGCGATGCTGATTGCCGAGGGCGACCTGACCGTCACGATGGACGCCGGCCAGCAAGATGAAATTGGCCGCCTCGCCGCTGCCATGAACGGCATCAGCAGCAAGCTGTCGTCAGTGGTCGGCGATGTGCGCGATGGCGCCGAACAGATTGCCACGGCATCGCGCGAAATCTCGACCGGCAACCTGGACCTGTGCAGCCGCACCGAAGAACAGGCGGCCAGCCTGGCCGCTACCGCCACGTCAATGGAACAACTGACGGTCACGGTGCGCCAGAATGCCGACAATGCGCGCCAGGCCAACCAGATGGCGCTGAGCGCGTCCGAGGTGGCATCGAAAGGTGGCGCGATGGTGGCGCAAGTGGTCGATACGATGGCATCGATCAATCAGTCGTCGCGCAAGATCGTCGACATCATTTCGGTCATCGACGGCATTGCGTTCCAGACCAATATCCTGGCGCTGAATGCTGCCGTGGAAGCGGCGCGGGCCGGTGAACAGGGCCGCGGCTTTGCAGTTGTCGCCAGCGAAGTGCGCAACCTGGCGCAGCGCAGCGCCGCTGCGGCAAAAGAAATCAAGGAACTGATTGGCGCCTCGGTGGTACAGGTCGATGCCGGCAGCGTGCTGGTGGCAGGTGCCGGCGCGACGATGGACGACGTGCTGGCCAGCGTGCGCCGCGTGACCGACATCATGGCCGAGATCAGCGCCGCGAGCATCGAGCAGACCGGCGGCATCGAGCACGTGAACCAGTCGATCGGCAAGATGGACGAAGTGACGCAGCAAAATGCCGCACTGGTGGAAGAAGCCAGTGCTGCGGCAGAAGCGTTGCAGGAACAGGCGGCGGAACTGGCGAAGTCGGTGCGCCTGTTCAAGCTGGCCGAAACGCAGGCCATCGCAGCGCCGCGCAAACAGCTGGCGTTACGCGGTTAAGCGCGGTTAAGGTAAACTGGGGCCCTACCCAGGAGCCCCATGTGACCGACGCCGAACTGCTGCAGCAATCCACTTTCGTTTTCCCCGGCCACCGCGCCCGCTCCCCTGCCGAGATGTTCGGCGCAATGGCGGCGTGGTGCGCCACCAACGATATCAGCCACCACGATGTCTACGGCGCCGGCGCCCTGATCGAACGGTTCGAGCAGCAGGTTGCCGATACGCTCGGCATGGAAGCCGCGGTCTTCTGCATCAGCGGCACCATGGCGCAAGTAACTGCGCTGCGCCTGGCCTGCGCCGACCGCGCGCGCCCGCTCGTCGCACTGCATCCCACGTCGCACATCTTCGTGCACGAAAAAGCCAACTACCAGTTATTGAACCATTTCACGGCGCTGCCCGTGGGCGAGCGCTATCGTCCATGGACGGTGCACGACCTGGCCGCAGTACCGGACCGCCTCGGCGCCGTCGGCATCGAAATTCCGATGCGCGAAATCGGCGGCCAGAGCTCGCCGTGGGACGAACTCGCAGCGCTCAAGGCACATGTGCACGCACGCGGCGCGCACCTGCACATGGATGGCGCGCGCCTGTGGGAAGCAGCGGCCGGCTACGGCAAATCGGTCGCGGAGATCGCCGCCGGCTGCGATTCGGTGTACGTCTCGCTGTACAAAGGCATCGGCGGTCTGGGTGGCGCGATGCTGGCCGGGACGCGTGAATTTGTCGACCGCGCTGCCGAGTGGTTCCGGCGCGAAGGCGGCAACGTCATCCACCGGTCGCCCTATGTGGTCGCGGCCGCGATGCAGTTCGATGCGCGCCTCGCTGCCATGCCGGCGTATTTTCAGCGCACGCAGTTTCTGTACGACGTGCTCGCGGCCTTCCCGGTGTTGCACGTGAATCCGGCGCGGCCGCAGGCGAACATGCTGCACATTCACTTGCCGGTCTCGCGCGAGCGCGCGCTCGCGATTCGCAATACCATCGCTGCAGACCACAAGATCTGGCTGTTCAACCGTGCTTCGCATGCGGCCCTGCCGAACAACAGCTACGTCGAATGGTACGTCGGCGACAATCTGCTGGACATGCCTGATGCCGAGGTAAAGCGTGCCCTGCAAATCTTCGCAGACGCGCTTGCCTGATACAATCCCAGCTTCCTTCGCAGCAGGCCTCGCATCCACTTCAACATGCAACAATATCTCGACCTCATGCGCCATGTGAAAGACCATGGCACGGTCAAAACCGACCGCACCGGCACCGGTACGCGCTCGGTGTTTGGCTACCAGATGCGCTTCAATCTGCAGGATGGCTTCCCGCTTGTCACCACCAAGAAGCTGCATCTGAAATCGATCATCCACGAGTTGATCTGGTTTCTGGCCGGATCCACCAACATCGGCTACCTGAAGGAGAACGGCGTCTCGATCTGGGATGACTGGGCCGATGCCGACGGCGAACTGGGACCGATCTACGGCTACCAGTGGCGCAGCTGGCCGCTACCCTCCGGCGGCCATATCGACCAGATCGCGCAGGTCATGGAACAAATCAAAAACAATCCCGACTCACGCCGGATGATCGTCTCGGCGTGGAACGTGGCCGATATCGGCAGCATGAAACTGCCGCCGTGCCATGCGCTGTTCCAGTTTTACGTCGCCGACGGCAAGCTGTCTTGCCAGCTCTACCAGCGCAGCGCCGACATTTTTCTCGGCGTGCCATTCAACATCGCTTCGTACGCGCTGCTGACGCACATGATGGCGCAGCAGGCGGGCCTGGAGGTTGGCGATTTCATCTGGACCGGCGGCGATTGCCACTTGTACGCGAACCACATGGAGCAAGTCGACCTGCAACTGTCGCGCGACATGAAGCCGCTGCCGCAACTGCACATCAAGCGCACGCCTTCATCGATTTTCGACTACCGTTTCGACGACTTCGAGATCACCGGTTACGACCCGCACCCCGGCATCCGCGCGGCGGTGGCAGTCTGATGGCGCACCTGACTTTGGTCGTCGCCATCGACGCCAACAACGGCATCGGCTTCAATAACCAGTTGCCGTGGCATTTGCCGGAAGACCTGGCGCACTTCAAGCGCGTGACACTGGGCCGGCCGATTGTCATGGGCCGTAAAACCTTCGAGTCGATCGGGCGTGCGCTGCCGGGCCGGCGCAATATCGTCGTCACGCGCAACGCCGGATGGTCGCACGCGGGGGTCGAGATAGCACTGTCGCTGGATGGTGCACTCGCCCTGCTGAACGGCGAACGCGCCAGCATCATCGGCGGCGCCCAGGTTTTCAGCGAAGCGATTGCGGTCGCCGACGAGATGATCGTCACGCACATCGATCGCGTATTCGACTGCGATACTTTTTTCCCGCCCATCGATCCGTCCACCTGGATCGAGACGGCGCGTGACACTCACCAGACGAACGGCCTCGATTACGCCTTCGTCACTTACCAGCGAAAGCAAGCCCATGTCCTCTGACGGTTTCCACGTGCACGGCCCCCATGACCACGCGGTTGAACATGTCGGCGCGGGCGCCCATCAGGCCGATGGTTTTTCGAACCGGATTGCCGTCATGACGGCAATTCTGGCCACCGTCGGCGCGATTTTCGGGTACCTCGGCGGCGCCACCCAGAACGAGGCGGCGCTGTACAAAAACAATGCCGCCATCGACAAGACGGAAGCGGCCAACAAGTGGAATTATTATCAGGCCAAGTCGAGCCGGCAGAACCTGGCCGAGCTGGCGATGACGATTCCCGGTGTCGACAGAAAACACTATCAGGAAGAATCTGTGCGATACGACGCGCAGAAAAAGACCATCAACGACGAAGCAAAAGCGTGGGAAGCGAAGTCGCAGGCGTGGAACGACAAGTCGGATGCCGCGATGCACAGCCATCACCAGTGGGCGATTGCCACGACGGCTGAACAGATCGCCATTTCGCTGGCAGCCATCACGCTGCTGACGCGCCGCAAATGGCTGCTGGGCGTGACGTATGGCGTGGCCATCCTTGGCTTCGTGCTGGGCGGCTTCGCGTGGTTTCATGTCGATCCGTTCGCGGCCGGCGCCCAGCATGGCGCGGCGATACAGACCGCAACGCACGCTGTGGCGCACTAGGGTGCTACAGCGTTGCGCAGTCTTTGTTAAGCTGCGTTAAATTTTTTACCAGCGCGCGGACATTTCTGAGAAAATCCGCGACTTGTTTTTTACCCTGTTGATTGGTGCTGTCCATGAAATTTCGCTTCCCCATCGTCATCATCGATGAAGATTTCCGCTCCGAGAACACCTCGGGGCTTGGCATTCGTGCGCTCGCCGACGCGATGGAAAAAGAAGGCATGGAAGTGCTGGGCGTGACCAATTACGGCGACCTGTCCCAGTTCGCCCAGCAGCAGTCGCGCGCCTCGGCCTTCGTGCTGTCGATCGATGACGAGGAGTTTGGCGGCGGCACGCTCGAGGAGACCAACTTCGCGTTGACCACGCTGCGCGCCTTCGTCAAGGAAATCCGCCACAAGAACGCCGACATCCCCATCTACATTTACGGCGAAACGCGCACCAGCCGCCACATCCCGAACGATGTGCTGAAAGAGCTGCACGGCTTCATCCACATGTTTGAAGACACGCCGGAATTTGTCGCGCGCCACATTATCCGCGAAGCCAAAAGCTACCTCGACGGCCTGGCGCCGCCGTTCTTCCGCGCGCTGGTCAACTACGCCAACGACGGTTCGTACTCGTGGCACTGCCCCGGCCACTCCGGTGGTGTAGCGTTCCTGAAGTCGCCGGTCGGCCAGATGTTCCACCAGTTTTTCGGTGAAAACATGCTGCGCGCCGACGTCTGCAACGCAGTCGAAGAACTGGGCCAGCTGCTCGATCATACCGGGCCCGTGGCCAAGTCGGAACGCAACGCCGCCCGTATCTACGGGGCGGATCACTGCTACTTCGTCACCAACGGCACATCCACCTCGAACAAGATGGTATGGCATTCGACCGTGGCGCCGGGCGACATCGTCGTCGTCGACCGCAACTGCCACAAGTCGATCCTGCACTCGATCATCATGTGCGGTGCGATTCCCGTGTTCCTGATGCCGACCCGGAATCACCTCGGCATCATCGGCCCGATCCCGCTCGAAGAATTTACCCCGGAGTCGATCGCCCGCAAGATCGAAGCGAACCCGTTCGCCCGCGAAGCCGTCAACAAGAAGCCGCGCATTCTCACCATCACGCAGTCGACGTATGACGGCGTGGTCTACAACGTCGAGACGCTGCGCGAAATGCTGGACGGTAAAATCGACACGCTGCACTTCGACGAAGCATGGCTGCCGCACGCCACCTTCCACGATTTCTACAAGAATATGCACGCCATCGGCCGCGACCGCCCGCGCGCGAAAGAGTCGATGATCTTCTCGACCCAGTCGACCCACAAATTGCTCGCCGGCCTGTCGCAGGCCTCGCAAGTGCTGGTGCGCGAATCGGAATCGGTGAAGCTCGACCAGGACGCGTTCAACGAGGCGTACCTGATGCACACATCGACGTCGCCGCAGTATTCGATCATCGCGTCGTGCGACGTCGCAGCGGCGATGATGGAAGCGCCGGGCGGCACCGCGCTGGTGGAAGAGTCGATTTTTGAAGCGCTGGACTTCCGCCGCGCGATGAAAAAGGTCGACGAAGAATTCGGCCTCGACTGGTGGTTCAAGGTATGGGGCCCGGACACGTTCAGCGCAGAAGGCATCGGCACCCAGGACGACTGGATGATCCGCGCCGAGGACGACTGGCACGGTTTCGGCAAGCTGGCCCCGGGCTTCAATATGCTCGACCCGATCAAGGCGACGGTTGTTACGCCTGGATTGACGCTCGATGGGGTGTTTGGCGAGTCCGGCATTCCTGCCTCGATCGTCACCAAGTACCTGGCCGAACACGGCGTGATCATCGAGAAATGCGGGCTGTATTCGTTCTTCATCATGTTCACCATCGGGATCACCAAGGGCCGCTGGAATACGCTGGTCACGGCGCTGCAGCAGTTCAAGGACGACTACGACAAGAACCAGCCGATGTGGCGCATCATGCCGGATTTTGCGGCAGCCAACCCGCGCTACGAAGGCCGCGGCCTGCGCGATTTGTGCCAGTCGATCCACGATTTCTACAAGTCGCGCGACGTGGCTCGTCTGACGACCGAGATGTATTTGTCGGACATGGTCCCGGCCATGAAGCCGTCGGATGCGTTTGCCAAGATGGCGCACCGCGAAATCGAGCGCGTGGCCATCGAAAACCTGGAAGGCCGCATCACCGCGATTTTGCTGACGCCGTATCCACCGGGCATTCCGCTACTGATTCCGGGCGAACGGTTCAACAAGATCATCGTCGACTACCTGCGCTTTGCACGCGACTTCAATGAACAGTTCCCGGGGTTCGAAACCGATGTGCATGGGCTGGTCAAGCGAGAGAAAGACGGGAAGATGGGGTATTTCGTGGACTGCGTGAAAAATACGTAAGGAAACATTAGCACAAAAAAGGCCGGTATCGCGCAAACGATACCGGCCTTTTTTACCGTCATTTTCGCGAAGGCGTGAACCTATACCACGTTACCGAAGTTGTTGAATGTGCCATGGATCCCCGCCTGCGCGGGGACTACGCCTTCGGCAACGTCACGCCTACTTGTCCCTGGTACTTCCCGCCGCGGTCCTTGTACGACACTTCGCACACTTCGTCGCTTTCAAAGAACAGCACCTGCGCACAGCCTTCGCCGGCGTAGATTTTTGCCGGCAGCGGCGTGGTGTTGGAAAACTCCAGCGTCACATACCCTTCCCACTCGGGCTCGAACGGCGTCACGTTGACGATGATGCCGCAGCGCGCATACGTCGATTTGCCGAGGCAGACGGTCAGCACGTTGCGGGGAATGCGGAAGTATTCGATGGTGCGCGCGAGGGCGAACGAATTCGGCGGGATGATACAGACATCGCTTTTGACATCGACGAACGAATTCGGATCGAAGTTTTTCGGGTCGACGATGGTGCTGTTGATGTTCGTGAAAATCTTGAATTCGTCAGCGCAGCGGATATCGTAACCGTACGACGAGGTGCCCCACGAGATGATGCGCTTGCCGTCCTGCTCGCGCACCTGCTCCGGTGAGAACGGTTCGATCATGCCGGTCGATTGGGCCATGCGGCGGATCCATGCGTCGCTTTTAATTGTCATTGCTGCTTCCTGTTGTGCCAAGTGAATGCGGCGATTTTACGCGAAAAGCGTCGCGCCGCCGAGGGTTTCAGCCCAGCAGCCGCTTGACCATTTGCGCGATCTGGCCCGCGGTGTCTACCGGCGCCTCCATCGGGAACAGGTGGCCGCCGTCGACCATCACGATGTTATCTCCGACCAGTTTGCGCGTGGCCGCGTCACCAGCCTGGCCCAGTTCCGCCGACGACCGGCCACCGATGAAACCGATCGGCACCGGGTAGCTGCCATCGAGCGCTGCGCCCATCGTATGCGGCAGCGTGCGGTAAATGGCAGTTTCCACGTCGCGCGAAAAGCGCAGCTGGACGCCGTCGGCATGCGGCTGCAAACCATGGTCGAGGTAATCGTCCAGCACACCGGGCGCCCAGCTGGCGAAGACAGGCTTGCCGACGAAATGGTTGTAAGCCGCCTGCCGGTCCGGGAACAGGTGGCGCCGCTTGCGCGAAAATTTGGCCGGCGACAGGCGGTCGCCCCAGCCGCCCTTCTTTACCGAGCGCCAGACCAGCGCGCGCCAGCCGGCCACCACCGGCGAATCGACCATGACGACGCAGCGCGCCAGGTCGGGCCGCGCTCTAGCCGCCATCATCGACAGCATGCCGCCGAGGGAATGGCCGACCAGGATCGCGGGCGTACCGTACGTTTCCAGGTGGTGCACCAGTTGATCCACCAGCTGTGCCCAGTTGTCGGTGACCGGGTAGGCCGGGTCATGCCCGAGCATGTCGATGCTGCGCACGTCGAAATTGGCGCGCAATGCATCGAGCATCTGGCGATAGGCGCCGGCGGGATAGCTGTTCCCGTGGGTGAAATGCAGCAGGGGTTTGGTCATGAGCACATCTGAATCGCGTTGGAAACTCGATTGTAATGCGCCCAGGCCGCAAGCGATGCGGTTTTAAACTGAAACGCCTGGCTGCGGCGTCACACCGCCACTGACTACATTGTCGCTCACCAGGCCGATATCGGCGCTGTGATCAAGGACGCTCGGCCGGGCCGTGCTGTGGACCATGCTGTGCCCGGTCGTTTTGCATTGTTGCGCGCTGCTCCGGTGTCAGCAGCGCCAGGAACTGGGCCTGTTCACGGGCGTGGTCCAGCGCGTCGGCCGTTGCTGCCTGGCCGATGGTTTGCGCCAGCGCTGCAGCTTTGGCATCGTCGAATTTACCGCTATCGGCCATCGCGCGCAGCGCTTCATGCGCACGGTGTATCGCTTTGTCGCGCTCGCGCCGTGCCGGTTCAGCTGCATGGTGCAGCGTGAACAATTTGTCCTGCTGCGCTTCGGTCAGTTGCAGGCCATGCGGCGCCGAAATTGGCTGAGGAGGTTGCTGTGCTGTTGCGAGCGTGGCGGTGGCCAGGCTGGCAGCCAGCAAAATCGGTGCGATCAGGGTACGCGGTTTCATGGTGTTCCTCGACATAATGGAGGCCGGATTGTCGCGTGGGGCCGTGTAAATTGCCGTTAGCGCCATGTAAATCGACGTAAAGCGCCACGCCCCCGACCGTTGCCCTTTGCTATCATGGCTGCATGAACCATGTACTCTTGATAGACGACGACGTCGAACTGATCGGAATGTTCCAGGAATACCTGCAGCAGGAAGGCTTCTCCGTCACCTGCGCCCACGATGGCGTGGCCGGCACGCGCGAAGCTTTAAGCGGAAAATACGCCATTGCCGTGCTCGACGTGATGATGCCGCACCTGAACGGCATTGAAACGCTGCGCCGCATCCGCATGCGCAGCCGCATCCCGGTGCTGATGCTGACCGGACGCGGCGACGATGCCGACCGCATCCTCGGCCTCGAACTGGGTGCCGACGATTACGTTACCAAGCCCTGCACGCCGCGCGAACTGACCGCGCGCGTGCGCGCCATTCTGCGCCGCACCAACGCCCTGCCCCACGATGAAGCCGGCGGCATCACGCTGTCGGTGGGCAAACTGACGATGCTGCCCGAGCAGCGCCGCGCCAGCTGGGACGGCAAGCCGCTGGAACTGACCAGCACCGAATTCAACCTGCTGGAAGTATTGGCACGCAATGCCGGACGCCCGGTCAGCAAGAACGATTTGTCGGAACAGGGCCTGGGCCGCCCGCTGGCGCGCTTCGACCGGAATATCGATGTCCATTTGTCCAGCCTGCGCCATAAACTTGGCCTGCTGTCGGACGGGCGCTCGTGCCTGCAGACAGTGTACCGGCTCGGCTACCAGCTGATCCGCGAGTAAGCAGGACGCACGCGCATGGGCCGCCTGTTCTGGAAATTCTTCCTGTCGATTCTGCTCGCGCAGATTGCCGCCACGGTCGGCATCGGCAGCGCGTACTGGCTGCACGATCAGGCCCGCCATCGCACCGAAGCGGCCGAACTCGATACCGGCATGCCGGCCCAGTTCCTGCTCGACGCGGCTGGTTTGACGCTCAAGCACGGCGGTGTACCGGCACTGCGCGAAATGGTGCAGGCGATGCCCCGTCACACGGTCTACCTGCTCGACAGCAGCGGCGCCGATCTGCTTGGCCGCACGGTGTCTGCCGAACTGCGCGCGAATGCTGCGGCGCAGCTGAAAGAGCCCGCGTCGCATCGCGCCGTGCGTTCGCTGGCAGCGCCCGATGGCCGGCGCTACCTTGCCTTTGTGCCGCGCTTCGACATGCGCGCCGAGATGAAGGCTGCGATGCCCGGCGCCGGTTCGATTGCGAATGCCATCGCAGGTCCCGGCAACGGTCCTGGCGCCGGACCGGGCTTTGGCCAGGGCCGCGGGCCGGGTGACGGCATGCGCGGGCCACCCGGCGGTCCCAAAATGCTGGGCTACCGCATCGGCCGCATTTTCCCGATCATCGGCGCGACCGTGGCCAGTCTGCTGTTCGCGTTTTTGCTGGCATGGTATTTTTCCCGCCCGATCCGCGACCTGCGCAGCGCTTTTTACGCCGCCTCGACAGGTGACTTGGCGCCGCGGTTCGACAAATACTCGGGGCGCAGCGATGAATTCCGCGACCTTGGCCGCGATTTCGATCGCATGACGGAGCAATTGCGCAACCTGATCGATGGCCAGCGCCGGCTGCTGCACGACGTGTCGCACGAACTGCGCTCGCCGCTGGCACGCCTGCAGGCGGCCATTGGCCTCGCGCACCAGCAACCCGATAAATTGGCCACCTCGCTCGAGCGCATCGAGCGCGAGAGCGTGCGCATGGATAAACTGGTCGGCGAGCTGCTGACGCTGTCGCGTCTGGAGGCGACCCAGCGCATCACGCACAAGGAGCCCATCGACGTCGGCGAAATGGTCGGACAGATCGCCGACGATGCACGTTTCGAGTCGTCGAACAGCGGCGCCGCAATCACCGTGCAGGCAAGCCACGGCATCACTGTCAGCGGCGCACCCGACCTGTTGTGGCGCGCCATCGAAAACATCGTCCGCAACGCCATCAAGCATGGCGGGGGCAAGGTCGAGGTTGCAGTTACGCCACACGACGCCCGGGTCGCCATTGTCGTCAGCGACCGCGGGCCCGGCATTCACCCCGGCGACCTGCCCTCGCTGTTTCAACCGTTTTTCCGTTGCCAGGCAGCCGATGGCGGCGGCAACAGCGTCGATGGCCACGGGCTGGGCCTCGCCATTGCGCGGCGCGTCATCGATGCGCACGACGGGACCATTCAGGTGGCGAACCGGCACGGCGGCGGGCTGGCGGTATCGATTACCCTCCCCAGGGAAACTGAAGACGACCTCCGCAGCCATCAGTAAAAACGCACTTGTCGTGCGCCGTTGATCTGACCCATCCCCTATCGCGACACGCGCGCGTGGGCACCTGGCGATACGCTGTTTTTGCAGAACGTGCGCCAGGGCGGACCGCGATGCCCTGGAATTCATCGGGTAGTTAACTGACACTCACAAAAGGCAGGTAAGATTCACTATCTTCCCTGACAACAATTTCACGGGAGTCGCAGGGTGGCATCGGACAGCATCGATGCCTGCGGCTCTCGCTTGAGAAACCGATGCTCATTATCCCTGTCGAAAACCGGCCTGACTGGAAAAATCCACCGCTGGCGACTCTGCTGCTCATCCTCGTCAATGTGCTGGTGTTCTTTCTGTATCAGGGCCGCGATCCGCAGCGGCTGGAGCAATCGTGGCAATGGTATGTGTCGTCCGGGCTGGCCGAGCAAGAGCAACAGCCATTTCTCGATTATCTGCAACGCGCCGCGCCCGACGCGTCATCCCCACCCACGTCCGCCACACTGCACCGCGCCGCACAATTTCACCATGCGGCCTACGATACGGCCTTCGTGGCGGCCCTGCATCATGCGCTCCATGGCGATGCCGTGTGGCGTGCAAACCGCAGCCGGTTCGATGCGCTGATCAATACCATCAGCAACCGCGCCTATGCGTTCAACCCGCAGGACATGCGCCCGGTCACATGGATCACGAATATCTTCCTGCACGGCAGCGTCTCTCACCTGCTCGGCAATATGGTGTTCCTGTTTCTGTTCGGGTTTGCGCTGGAGATTGCGGTGGGACGGGGTATTTTCCTGCTGCTCTACCTGTGTACCGGGCTGGGCGGCACGTTGTTGTACTGGTCATCGGCAATGGGATCGAACCAGGGCATTCTTGGCGCATCGGGCGCGGTGTCTGGCCTGATGGGCATGTATATCGCCCTGTACGGTGTAAAAAAGATCAATTTTTTCTATCACGTGATTTTTTTCACCGGGCAGATCCGCGCGCCGGCACTGATCATTTTTCCACTCTGGGTCGGTTATGAACTGGTGGGCGCCTGGTACGGCAACGACAATGTGGGCCACTGGGCGCACACCGGCGGCCTGCTGTTCGGCTTCGTGTTGCTGGCCCTGTGGATGCGCTGCGGCCTCGCGGTCGACCGCGACTATGTCGAAAAGGTCGATCACGATGCACCCTTCAGGGCCGCCCTGTCCCGCATCGGGCAACTGGTGGTAGCGATGAAGTTCGATGCCGCACGTCAGGCAGCGCAGGCACTGGTCACGGCGCATCCACGCGATGCCCGCGCCTGGCGCAGCTGGTATGGCGTGGTGAAAATTTCGCCGGCGAGCCGCGATTACCACGAGGCCGTGCACCGTTTGTTCAAGCAGGCCGGCATGGCGGCGCGCGATCCGGCGCTGCAGGCGTTGCTGGAAGAAGTAGCGCATGAGTACATGCGCATCGGCGGCGCAACACCTGCCTTGACCGAATCGGCCGCGCTGCTGCTGGCCCCGCGCCTGGCGCGGGTCGAGCACATCAAGCCGCTGGCCTCTGTCGTCGAGCGGCTATTGGCTATCGACTGCCGTCAGGCGCCAATGCCGGGACTGTTGCAGGTGGCGTGCAATCTGTCGTTGAGGGCGGCGCTTCCGGCGCAGGCCCAGCGCTACCGGGAGCAGTTGCAGACCCGCTTCCCCGCGTCGACCGAAGCTCGTCAGGTAGCGGCGCACGCGCCAGGCTGACCCGTTTTACCAAGCGACATCACAACCTTGCGGTAATTTCTGACCTCGTCTGCCAGCGCATGTCCGGGAAAATGCTGCAGCAGATAATCGAGCATCATGACGGCCTTGCTGTCGTCGCGCATACCCTCCGAGTAAATGCGTGCCAGCAGAAAGTACGCCTTTGGCAACTCTGCGCTGGTGGGCGCCTCCTTGTGCAACATGCCGATCAATGGGATTGCCCGTTTGAATTGTCTTTGAATAAAATATTCTTCGGCCAGCGCACAACGCAAGGCGATGCTGTTCGGCTGGTATTGCGGAACGATGCGGCGCGCCGCTTCCAGCGCGGCAACCAGGCGGCCTTTGCGTTGCGCATCGACCAGCGCTTGCAGATAGCGCTCCGTGTAGTGCACCACACGCTCGGGGGCGCCACCCGATTCGCACAGCAGCTTGTGGTGGTACTCCAGCATGGGCAGGTCGGCGGGATAGTCGGCGACGGTGCCGGCCATGTGCCGCAAGGCATCGTCGTACCGCGATTCGCGTACCAGCAGCACGGCACGGGCCAGCGCCAGCGCGCGCGGGTCGGACGGCGTCACCGTCCCCGCATGCGCCGCGTCGGGCGCAATGCCCAGGTCTTCGTGATGCTGAAACAACAGATAGCCCATCATCGCTCCCATGACCATATTGAAATAGGCGGTGGTGACGACAAACAGGGCCAGCAGCAGATGGGGGCTGCTTTCGGCCAGATACAGCAGTGTTGCAACCGGCACCAGGGCCATCGCTTTTTGCGGCCCCTGCGCCGTCACGATCAACAGCACGATCAGGCCGAGATACGACCAGCCAGTGCGCGCAGCCAGTTGCAGCACCTGGATCGGATCGAGCGCGGCACGCAAGGAACCATGGATGGCCAGCAGCATGATGCTGGCAGGCAGCAGCGCCGACAGGCACACCACGGCCCCGACCCCGGGCCAGCCGGCATGGCCCAGTGAGCGCACCGCCATGCCGTAAGCGAGCATCAGTCCGATCATTTTGAGCGTGGCAGGATTGCCGTCGAAGAGTTCGGGAATGGCGGGTGGCCGCCGCCGCCCCTGCGCGCAAAATTCGATGACCCGCAAACCCTGCCGGATGACCAGGGAGCCAACGATAAAAATGGGCAGGAAGATGAGCAGGCTGTGCACGTCGAACATTTTCGCCGACAGGATGGTCAACAGCGCCAGCAATGCGAGGAACAGCGCGCCGTTGACCGAGACCGGATAGGCAAAGAAGCGCGGCATCTGCGACCAGAACGGCGGCAGCGCACTGGCCACGCCGAGGTGATGCATATTGCCGCCGCACAGCGCGCAATACGGCGGGCGCACGGGGTCTGGCGTGGCTGGAAAACATGCCTGGCACAGCAGCGAACCGCAGGCAACGCAGTTCCAGCGTGCGGCTGTTTCGGTGTGATACACGCAATGGTCTGTTGCCACGTTGTTTCGCTTTCAGTATGTGTGAGTAAAGGTTTCTTTTGTAATGCTACTATTTATTTTAGGAAATGTTAAGTTATGTAAATTTTGTTGGCGCGCGACCGGCTATCTGTTGTACCAATACCGCAGGTGTGTGGCGCGGTAGCTGCTCAACGCCACGCTGGCGCCCACGTCGACCGTCACCGCGCCTGTCTCATCGGTGCGCCAACGGGCAATCCCATGCTCACCGTAGCGGTCCCAGACCGACCTTTTGGGATGCTTGTACCGATTCCTGAAACCCACCTGAAAGATGGCGTCCATTGGATGTACCGCGTTCAGAAATGCCTCGGTCGACGACGTGCCACTGCCGTGGTGGGGCGCCAGCAGCACATCGGCATGCAGTTGACCCGGATGATCACGCACAAGTTGCCCCTCCTGGACCGCTTCGATGTCGCCTGCCAGCAGCACCGACCGCGTGCCGTTGGAGATGCGCAGCGTGCAGCTGCGGCCGTTCGCTTTCAGCTGGGCATTGTCGTAACTGGCAGCACCCGGGTGCAATATGGTGAAATCGATGCCGTCCCAGCGCCAGTGCTGGCCGGCCAGACAGCGCACATGGCGGTGCGCCGCCAGCACCACCGGATGGTTTAGCCATAACGACGACGCCACCCAGTCGATCTGCACCGCCTGCAGCAGCGCCAGCGCCCCGCCGACATGGTCGACATCGCTGTGCGAAACAATCAAGCCATCCAGCGCTGCAATGCCGCGCGCGTGCAGGTACGGCGCAATCACGCGGCTGCCGCCATTCGATTCGGGCGAGTACGCGGGCCCGGTGTCGTACAGCAAGCGGTGATGCTCGGTTTCCACCAGCAGCGCCATGCCCTGGCCGACGTCAAAGGCGGTGACAGTAAACGTGGCAGCAGCCGGGTGGCCGGGCAATTGCGCCAGCAGCGGCAACCACGCCAGCGCGCCCAGCCAGCGCAGCGGCCAGCCGCGTGGCGCCAGCATCCACAGCACGCCGGCAATGGCCAGCACGCAGGTGGAAAATCCTGCCGCCGGCGCAGTCCAGACCGCCCAGCGCATGCCGCTTAACAGTTCAAGCAGCCAGGCCATCGCCTGCACGACGCCATGCGCTGCCAGCAGCAGGCCGGTCGACATTGGCGCCGGCGCGAGGCTGCCGAGCAGCGCCAGCGGCGTAACGACAAAACTGAGCAGGGGAATGGCAAAGGCATTTGCCAGCGGGCTGGCCAGCGACACCTGGGCAAACAGTAGCATCGTCATGGGCGCCAGCGCCAGCGTGACGACGTACTGCGTGTGTGCACCGGCCTGAAATGCAGCGCGCCAGCCACGTGCAGGAGACCGCACGCGCCCGCTGCTGGCGTACAGGATGGCTGCGACCGCGCCGAACGACAGCCAGAAACCCGGCCACAGCGGCGCCCACGGATCGAGCAACACGACCACGCCGAGTGCTGTGCACAGCACATGGCTGACGCGCGCAATGCGTCCGCACCACAGCGCCGCGGCCACGACGACAATCATGTACAGCGTGCGCTGGGCCGGCACGCCGAAGCCGGCCAGCAACACATACAAAACAGCAACGGCGGCGCCGGCCAGCGCTGCGACTTTTTGCGCCGGCAGCAGCAGCGGCAATTGCGCGTGCGTAAAAAACGACCGGCGCCACAACATCGATGCCAGCAGCGCCGCCAGCCCGGCAATCATCGTGATATGCAGCCCGGAAATGGAAATCAGGTGGCCGATGCCGGTGCGGTTGAACACTTCCCAATCCGATTGCGGAATCGATCGTTGATCGCCAATCACCAGCGCCACGATCACGCCGGCATAGGGCCGGCCCGCCAGCGCCAGCAAGATGCGGTCGCGCAGCATGGCGCGGCAGCGTTCGACCAGCGTGCCGAAACGTGGCACGAAAGCGTCGATGCGCCGGTCACCCGCCGCCGGGCGTATATAGCCGGTGGCGCGCACGCCTTGTTCCAGCAGCCACACTTCGTAATCGAAGCCGCCGGGATTGGCGTTGCCGTGCGGACGCTGCAGGCGCACGGTGACGCGCCAGCGCTCGCCCGGCTGAATGACGGCCGGCTGATCGGTCGCGCTGGCATACCAGGCCAGGGCAATCTTCGGCGGGAGCACGGCGCCATCACCGATCACGTGCTCGACCAGAAAATTAAAGCGGGCACCCTGGGCGAATGCATACGGCAAGCTGTCGACGGTGCCGACGATGGTCAGGTCGCGCCCTTCATCGGCAATCGCCAGGTGCGGCGCCAGCGCCAGGCCGGCCAGCAGCGCGGCCCAGCACAGGCCGAACACCGTACCTACAACGATCTGGACGACCAGGTGGCGATACCAGGTCAGCGCCAGCAGCGCTGAGGATGCGAGGGCGATCAGGACCGCGTCGGCTGGCAATGCGGCAAACGTCTGCAGCAGCGCGGCGCCGGCAACAAAGCCGAGAATGGCACAGCGCATGTGCGGGCCGGCAGCGGACGTTTATGCCGGCATCGCAGCGTCAGCCGTGACCGGCGTTGCAGCGTCAGCCGTGACCGGAAGCGCAGTGTCCCCGGATGCGCGCCTTCGAAGAATTTTCATACGATTTCCGGGGTTTCAATCGGGTGCTCACAGTTGGCACCGTCGGACATGGCGGTCGGCGCAAGTGTTTGTGCTTCCGCTACGCGCATCAGTTGCCATGCCGCCTGGCGCTGGAGCAAGTGCTGCGCCGGAAAGCGCCGATGCGGACCTGTACGACCCAGAAGGTAAGTCGCCGCCGGCAGTGCAATCGCGCTGGCAAACCAGCGCGTCTTGTCGAGCGCCTGATCGTCCATGCAACGCCACCAGCCGCTGGCTGGACAGATAGCGCCGGACCGCAGGGTCAGGCCGCGCGCGACCAGAGCCAACTTGCCTCTGTTCTCGACCTTCGGCAGCAATGGCTGGGCGAGACCGGCGGCAACCACCTGCCTGCCTGCGCTGCGCTTGTCCGCGAGGCGCCAATTGGTTGGCGTCGACGCTTCATAACTGGGTTGCAAACCGCGCACTTTTTGCCACACTGTCGGCTTCGGCAACAACAACGCCTGCGGAATTACCTGCCCTTCCCGCAGGAACTGCCGCTCACCGCCGAACACGCCCAGGTTCGCATCGGCCTGCCCGCACTGCCACCAGCCGGTCTGCTGGCACGTGTTGCCGGCCCAGGCCAGCGTGCCTAGTGCCAGCCCAGGTTGCAGGTCGGCGTCGGCCACCACAGGTTGCTCGACCGGGCGTAGGCGCAGGCTGGACGACATACGGCGCCACAGGTCGGCCAGCGATTCCTCGGACAGCGTCGATTGCACCGGTTCGCCACCTGCACGCAGGCTGTTCCCGGTCTGGAGCTCCAGCGACACAAAGGGCCGCAGTACGTTGTCCACGGTTCCCTGCGTTTCCCAATTGAACGCATAACCGGTCGACAGGTTTCGCTCTCTGGCTTTGAACGCAAATTCGTCGCCGGGCATGCCATCGATGCTGCGCGGGCCTTCCAGCAGCGTCGATGTCATCAGATTCAGGAAGGCATATTCGCCAGTGCGACTGGCCTTGTGGCGTTCGATCAGGCCGGGACCGGGAGTCTTGCCTGCCATGCTCGCCAGGCCGATGCCGAGGTCGTCATGCCCCGGTATACCGGCGAACATCACGATGTATTCCCCTTGTGCGGCGGCCAGAGGATCCCGCAGCAACACCCGGTCAAGGCAAAATCCCGATTGTGTCGGCAATTTGCCATCCTCGATTGGCTGCAGTTGTTCCAGGAATCTGGCCAGGCCGGCGATATCTTCCGGCCTGTAGACGCTGGTGCGAAAGCCAAGGCTCATCCCGTTGACGTGGGCATAGCTATTGATTGCCACAGTCAACGTCGCTACTCTCTTACCATTGGATAAGTAATAGCTGGCTTCACGATTGAACACAAATATTTTTCCATGTACGTCGTTGTGCTGGAATTCCTGTATCGAATCCATGTTTTTTTGGCCAGCGCGATTTTTCTCGGCATTGATTTCCTCTTCCCGGCGGCTGGTTCGATCGGTGAACTGTTCCAGGCTTTCCTTTCCATATTGAACGATATCCAGGCCGGCGATGGCTGCGCTACCGATAGTTACCTGCGCGTTGACAGGGACGTCAATCAGGAAACGGCCGACGCAGACCGTTTTCATGTGCTTGCTCATGCGTGCCACCTCTTTAGGTTCCTGCATGCTCCAGACCGTGTCGACCGTCCACAACACCGCACCGAATGCCGACACCACCACCAGCACCACGCGCACGCTTGTGCGCCGCAAGCGCTGCTTCATTTCACGTCCTGCACAATCTTGACCACCAGGTGCTGGGTCAGCAACACCATGTAGTCGGGGTCGTAACTTTTCTGATGACTGTAGCCACGCGTGGAAAATAGCCGTTTCAGCACGCCACCCGTGCACAGTCCTGATGCTTCCGGTACGGTCCCATCTCCCGGAGCATCTTGCGCGTCGGGGAAAAACGTCAGCGTGCAGCCGCCGATATCGACGCACCGCCCCCCATCCGGCACCCGCAAGCGCGCCTTTGCCTGCGCAATGGCAGCGGCGCTGAGTGCGACCCGCCCGCTGGCGGCCTGATCGTCGGCAATCCAGCTGACGCGGCTGAATGTGCGCCGGGCCGGATCAGCACCATAGAACGCATAGGTATTCGGATGATAGTAGCTACCGAGTTCCTGGACGTGAAAGTGCTCGGCGTCGTTGATCGCCTTGACGATCACATTGACTGTACCCTTTGTTCGGTGCATTTCCGCCGGGTCGGCCAGTTGGGGGTCGATCATCCGGTGCCAGACATCGAGCTCACGGTACATCGCGTAAGGACTATCCTTCGGTAAATTCACCCAGTCGTGCCACGTCTTTTTTCCCGCCACCGTGCTCACCGTGCGCAAGTGCAGCCATGGCCGCGGATAGAGGTGGTTCGGCAGCAGTTCCAGCACCCCTGGCGACGTTGCCATCACGGCCGTGGTTTCCATGGTCGTGCGGCCGAGCATCAGAGAAAAGGCGGCAGCCTCGGCACTGTTGCCATCCACACTACCCGGACTGGACGGCTCGACGCCGCAGGCGATGCGCCGGTACGCCACCGGTGCACCCAGCGCCGGCATGGCGCCATGCACAATGCCTGCGATCTGCTCGGGAATACGTTTGGCACAGGCGCGGGCGACCAGGCCGCCCATCGAATGAGTAATCAGGATGACCTGCGTGCAGGCGTGCTGGCGCTGGACCCAGTACGCGATGATCTCGGCAATGCGCTGCTGTAGTCGGGTGGCTGATTTGCTGCATGATTCCAGCCAGTTGTAGCCGACTGCGTATACCGGGTACTGGTACGCGGCGTAGTGTTCGAGTTCCGCATCGGTCAGGGGATCGAGGCTGCGCACGCCCCACTTGCTGCGCTCGCAATCGACCACACGCTTCCAGTGATTGCTCAGGCGGCGTTTGTGCGGTGCCTCCACGTGAAATGTGGTGTTCAGGTGGCTTTCCAGTTCCATCAGCAGCTTGGCATAGCTGCCGGAATGAACCTCGCCCCAACCCCGCTCGCGCATCTCTTCCTTCGACAGCAACGATTGTCCGCCGGTTTCATCCTCAGTGCGGGTCGATGATGGCACCACGAGTTCGCCATTCGGATCGACTTCGCAACTCTCGGCGTTTAGCACGCGCTGGCGCATGGCCGGTTCGCGCCCGGTCCACTGGCTGACAGCGACCAGGCTGTCGTAACTGCCGTTCGGTGCCCGCCACACCGGCTCACCAGGCTTGATGCCGGTTTCCTTCGCCGGCGCCGGGTTGCTGCCCGCCCGCAGGTTGCTCCCCATGATGCCCGGCACGAAAATCACCGGAATCACCTTTTGCGAGCCGACTGTCACCAGCGCGCGCGTGGTCATGGCCTTCGGTGTCGCCACGCTGCGGGCGACCAGCGAACCGTCGAGTGCCACGCTGGGCTGGCGGATCGGGCGGGTCGGCTCGCTCATGCGGCGCTCCCGTCGGCGGCGGGAGGATGCAGCCGAAATTCGATGTCGCCCATCGCATACGCCTGCAGGATGCCGGTGCGCCCTTCTTCATCGGTGATGCCGTCGATCGTGGTGCCGTCCTCATGGCGCGCGGTGTAGCGCCGGCCTCTTGCGGGCAAGCCGGTCTGGCGGTCGACGGCCACCAGCCGCTCATCGGTTTCCAGGCGCGTATCGGGCAACGCCAGGCCGACCGGCACACCAGTACCCGGCCCGGTTTCGACAAAGCCGGCCGACATGACGGTATGGGGGCCACTGCTTTGCTGCGTGATGGCGCCGCTGCCCCAGTCGGTTTGCACCCCCTGTGCGACCACCTTGACGCGTGGCGCCTGAAATTCGATGCTGTCGGCGGCAATCAGGCGGATGGTGCCGGCCGAGCGGACTTCCACATTGCCCCGGTGCGTCTGGATGACGACGTCCCCGCGCGCTGCCACCAGTTTCATGCCCAATTCGTATGCGAACAGGCTCAGCGAGCGGGCCGCGCGCAGGAACAAATTGCGGCCCGCCACCACCCCCGTGTCGCCGGCACAGACCACGTCGATCCGGGTTTCCGCGCCGAACGCCAGAGTGTCCTGGCTGCCGATGACAATGCCGGCCGGGGCGCTGACCGCGACGATTGCATCGGCGCCTTCCTGCCAGCGCCGGAGTTTGTCGAACAGTTGCTGTGTATGCGGCGTCGCTGGTGCGTCGCCGGCAAGTTCGGTGGCCTGGCGCGCAAGTTCGCCAAGGACGCCCTGCAACACGTCGGCCAGGCCGGACAGCCCGGCACGTGCAAGTTGTGGCCCTTCTCCGCCTTCCGCGCTGACCAGCACGCCGCGGGTGCCGCGCACTGCCGTCGCGCCGCTGCTGCGCAACTCGGCGCCTTCGCCGCGCAGTGCGCCGGCGCCGTTTTCGCGCGGCTGGCCAATCCAGCCCAGGTTCAGTGCGGAGGCGACATGGTCGCTGGCCACCTGCACGCCAATCTGGCCCGGGGTGTCGTCGAAGCGCAACTGGTTGCCGCGCGTGCCGCCGGCTTCCTTGCTGCGCGTGCCGGACAAATACCGGTTGCCTGGCAAGCCGCCCAGCGCACTGAAGGCGGGTGGCGCCGCCCGCCCGTTGAACAGTTGGGCCAACACAATGGGCTTGTCCGGGTCGCCGCCCAAAAACGCCACCAGCACTTCGCTGCCGACGCGCGGCAAACTGACTGTACCGGCCTGCTGATGGATGCCGGCGCCGCTGCCCGCCCAGTTCGATGCGACCCGCACCCAGGCCGAATCGGCCGGCGTGCCGGAGGCGCCGGCGCCGTGTGCATGGTCATGGTCGCCGCTGCGCATGGCGGGGAACTGGATTTTGACGCGGCCCATGACGTCGCAATGGACTTCCTCATCGGCCGGCCCCACGACAATGGCGCTCTGCAAAGGTGGATGCGGCAAATCGGTGAGGGCATCGAACGCCGGCACAATGGCAACGCCGCGCCGCACCGCTGAAAAACTGACGCGGACGCGGGCCGTGATGTCCGCCGCAACGGTGCCAAACAAACGCTCTGCCCGCATGTCCAGGTCAGCCGGCAAATTATTGCGCATGTCGATCCGCAATGCGGTGATGACGAAGGCGCGCTCGTCGATTGGATGGCTGTCGATTTCTGGGTGGCCCTGCAACGTAAAATATTCTCCGGCGCACAAGTCGCGCACGCTGCCTTCACCATGAAAGCACTTGGACAGGAATTCATGCCGCCCCACGCGTAACTGGCCCAGGCGCCAATGATCGTCGACATCGTTTGCAGCGTGGGGCATTTCGACCTGGTAATCGTCCAGGCTGGCGGCAAGTTCATTGCCGTTGGCGCCCTGGTCGCACATCGCGCGCGCGCTGGCCGTCATGAATGCACCACCCTGCGGATTTTTGTAGTCCCAGCTGTGGCGCGTGGCGCTGCCCGGCTGCAGCGCGCGCGCCGCCGTCCACGAGGTGATCGTGTCACGTTGGTCGGCGCCATTTTCCTGCCCGTACCGCACGCTGCCGGCGGCATTTTGCGCCAGCCGCCTGGCGTCGTCGAACAGGACAATGGTATGAACCGGCGTGTCGCTGGCGCTGTCCGCCGTGCCCCGGCTGCTACCGGGCCGCACGAACCAGGAGACGCCACGCCGGCGCAGCAGCCGCGCCACAAAATGGGCATCGCTCTCGTTGTGCTGCATGGTGTGTTCGCGCGGTGGAAACAGGCGCTGGTCGAACAGCGGATCGAAGGCATACTCGAAGGCGCTGCCCAGCACGGCATTGCTGCGGCGCCATTCATCGAACAGTGTTTGCACGATGTCGAGCTCGCTCTGGTAGCGGAAGATGCGGCTGTTGATGCGCTTTTCCATGATGGCCATGGCATCGCGCAGCACCAGTTGATAGCTTGCCAGCGCGCCATCGCAGTCGCCGGCGCGCGCTTCCGTGACAATGCCGCAGATACGGCGCAACTGGCCGCGGTCGGTGACCAGCGTGATTTCCGCTGGCAGCGCAATCAGTTCTTTTAGTGCGAGGCGGGCGCTGCCGGCCAGGCAAAACACTCTGTAGTGGAGACCGCCGCAGATGCTTTCCGTGCCCTCGATGCGCTGCGCCAGCAACACATCATCGAGCATGCCGTCGGGATGATACAGACGCAGTCGCAACGGCCGGTTGGCCGTACTGAGTGGTTTTTCGCGCTGCAAACTCCGCAGCAAATCTTTCGTACTATCCACAATCGCCCCCGGCTTGATGATCTGGGGAGGATGGTGGCATGGGCGATACGCACAGCATTGCGACTGCGCAGCCTCCCGCCGCCGTAACGGCCTTCCACGATTGGTTCGGTGCCGGTTTTAAATCGACATCAAGGTCAGGCGAGGTAGTGCGGCATGGGCATTTCGTGTGGTGACATTGGCCACTTCCAAAGGTTCCATGCCACGTAGCGCAGCCAGCGCAAGCCCGATGTCCGGCAAGTTCTCCGGGCTGTTGCGGGCCGGATGATTCCACGCCGGGGAGATGTCGGGCGCGTCGGTTTCCATGACGATCGACGTCAACGGCAACGTGGTTGCCAGGCGCCGTATCTGCAAGGCGCGCGTAAAAGTAAAGGCGCCGCCGAAGCCCAGGTGAAAGCCCAGGTCGATGAATGTCTGCGCCTGCTGGAAACTGCCATTGAACGCGTGCGCGATGCCGGACGGCGGCGTGATCTGGCGCAGATGTTTCAGCACCTGGTCCTGGGACCGCCGCACATGCGTCAGCACCGGCAGGCCGAGGTCGCGCGCGATGCGCAACTGGGCGCGGAAAAAGCGCTCCTGCTTGGCGCGCATGTCGGGTTCGCACAACGCCGGGATAAAAAAATCCAGGCCAATTTCACCAATTGCCACAAAGCGCGGATCGGCCATGGCCGCCTGCGCCTGCTCGCGCAATACTTCCAGGTCGGCGTCGGTTGCCTGGGGCACGCACATCGGGTGGATGCCGAGCGCGTAGCAGGCATTCGGCGTCGTCGCAGCAATCTGGGCCACTGCCGCAAAATTGCCCACTTCAACCGCCGGGATCACGATCATCGACACGCCATGCATGCCCGCGCGCTGCCCCACGCCTGACGGCCCGCCGTCAGCTGCCACGAATTCGTGGGCGTCGAGATGGCAATGGGTGTCGATCCACAGCATTGAAGAAACCCCGGTTACACCAGTTCGGCCGGCTGCAGGCCGTGCTCGGTCAGGCGCAGCACGCGGTCGCAGCGGCGCGCCAGCTCGATGTCATGCGTCACGATGACGAACGCCGTGCCCAGCGTGCGCGACAGTTCCAGCATCAGGTCGAAAATCGACTGGGCGGTGGCGTGATCGAGGTTGCCGGTCGGTTCATCGGCCAGCACACATGCCGGCTCGGTGACCAGCGCGCGCGCCAGGGCGACGCGCTGACGCTCGCCCCCGGACAACTCGCCCGGACGGTGAATGGCGCGGTTCGACAGGCCCACGCGCGCGAGGATGGCTTCAGCGCGCCGGTTGGCTTCGTCCCGTTTTACGCGCCGGATCAGCAGCGGCATGGCGACATTGTCCAGCGCAGAAAACTCCGGCAGCAGGTGGTGAAACTGGTACACGAAACCCAGTGAAGCGTTGCGCAGATCGCCCCGGCGCTTTTCCGACAAGGTGGCAAAATTTTCGCCGAGCAGGGTCACGCTGCCGGTGCTTGGCGTATCGAGCCCGCCCAGCAAATGCAGCAATGTGGACTTGCCGGAGCCCGAGGCGCCGACAATGGCGACGCGCTCGCCGCGGCTGATGGCGAAGTCCACTTGCGCCAGCACCTGCACCGCGTACGAACCTTCACTGAACGTTTTGCCGAGACCGGTGCTGGTCAGGACGGGAGTATTCGACAGATCATTCATAACGCAGGGCCTCCGCAGGTTTCACGCGGGAAGCCGCATAACTTGGATACAGGGTGGCGACAAACGCCAGGATCACGGCCAGGCCGCCAATTTTGAAGACATCGGGCCAGCGCAGGTCGGACGGTACCGAGCTGATGAAGTAAATGTCCTTGGACAGGAACTGCACTCCCAGCAAATGTTCGATGAACGGCACGATCACGTCGACATTCAATGCAATCAGCACGCCGAAGCCCACGCCCAGCATCGTGCCCATGATGCCGACCAGCGCGCCCTGGATCATGAAGATTTTTTGAATCGAGCGCGGCGACGCGCCGAGCGTACGCAGGATGGCAATGTCAGCCTGCTTCTCGGTGACCGTCATCACCAGTGTGGACACCAGATTGAACGCTGCCACGGCAATAATCAGCGTCAGGATAATGAACATCATTTTCTTTTCAGTCTGCACCGCGGCAAACCAGTTTGCATTCAGCTTCGACCAGTCGCGCATGATGAGTTCACCCGACATGGATTTTTTCAGTTGCAGCGCCACTTCCGGCGCCTGATTCATGTCGGCGATGCGGATGCGCAGGCCCGATGGCGCCGCCAGGCGTTCGAGTTTTTCAGCGTCTGCCAGCGCCACGAATGCCAGCCCGGAATCGAATTCGTAGTGGCCCGCTTCGAAGATGGCGGACACGGTAAAGGTGCGCGTGCGTGGCAACACGCCCGCTGGCGTGGCCTGGCCCTGCGCGAGCAGCATGGTGACCTTGTCGCCAACCTGCACGCCCAGCGCGTTGGCCAGTGCGTAACCCAGCATGATATTGAAGGTGCCGGGCTGCAGCGAAGCGATGCTGCCGTGCTTGATCTGGCGCCCGATGTCGGAGACGGCGCCTTCTTTTTCAGGCAGGATGCCGCGCACGACCGCGGGGCGCATGACATCGTCACGCAACAACAAACCCTGGGTTTCAACAAACGGCGCCGCGCCGCGTACCTGCGGGTTCTGGAACGCTTCCTTCTCGGCCGCCTCCCAGTTCGGCATGCCGCCGCGGGCATCGAAAATTTCAATGTGGGCCAGCACCGACAACATGCGGTCGGTCACTTCTTTCTGAAAGCCGTTCATCACCGACAGCACGACGATCAGTGCAGCCACGCCAAGCGCGATGCCGGAGACGGAAATCAGCGAAATAAATGAAATAAAACTGTTGCGGCCGCTGCGCTTGCCGGCGCGCGTGTAGCGCAGGCCGACCAGCCATTCATACGGCAATTTTTGGATGATGCTCATGGGCTCCAACGACAAGATAACAATGCGAAAAGATACGAAAAACACGCGAAAAAAAACCGACCCCGCAGTGTGCCACACAACGCCCGGGCTTGACAGATCTGTCAGAAGGCGGCGCCGGCGGAATGTTGGCTGTTTCACTTACAATGGCGGTATGAATCATTTGACGCTGGTCCTGCCGTTTGCCCTCCCCCCGCCCGAACTTGCCGCCGACCTGGTGCGCGCCCTGACGACGCCCGCACTGGCCGCACTGCTGTCGCGTACCAGCCGCGATGCCATGACGACGTTCGACGACGATGCCCGCGCGCTGCCGCATGAACTCTGGCTGGCCCGCACATTGAAGCTGTCGCAGACGCAGGCAGCATTTGCTGCTCCCGCCATGCGTGGCCTGAATGTGCCGTCGGGGCCGGACTGGCTGATGGTCAACCCGGCGCACATCGAAATTGCCCGCAGCCACCTGGCACTGCACGACTTGCGCAAGCTGCAGCTGACAGATGCAGATTCCCGCGCGCTGTTCGATAGCGCGCTGCCGCTGTTCACCGAGCTGGGCCACGCGCTTGTATATGGCGATGCGCAGACGTGGTTTTTGCAGGCCGATGGCTGGGACGCGCTGGAGACGGCATCGCCCGACACGGTCCTCGGCATGAACCTGTCCGACATGATGCCCGCCGGTGACAAGGCGCGCGACTTCCGGCGCCTGCAAAACGAAGTGCAGATGCTGTGGTTCGAGCATCCGGTCAATACTGCGCGCGCGGCCCGTGGCCTCCCTGCGGTGAACGCCATCTGGCCGTGGGGCGCGGGCGCTGCGCCCGGCGATACCGTGCTGGCTGTCTCCGGCGCGCCCGCGTGGCTGCAGGCGATGGCCAGCCACACCTTGAGCGATCCGGGCCAGATCCTGACGCAGGACGGCGACGCCCTTCTGCTGTGCGACACGCTGACCGGCCCTGGTCTCGGCGGCGAATGGTCCCGGTGGCTCGACGCGATGCACATGCTGGAACAACAGTTATTTGCCCCCGCGCTGGCACTTCTGGCCGCCGGCCGTGTCAAATCCATCAGGATGGTGCTGACACGGCGGACGGCACTGCTCGACATCACCACCTCCTCCATGGCGCAACATAAATTCTGGCGCCGCCCTACTCTGGATCGCTTCATTTGAAAACCCGTATCAGCATTCGTCCCTGCTCTCCGCGCACTTCCGAACTGCTGCGCCAGGGCGGCGTGCACCCCGTCCTGGCGCGCGTGTTTGCCTCGCGCGGCCTGCTCGACGTGCGCGAATTATCGAGCGAGCTGTCGGCCTTGATCGCCCCTGCCGGCCTGCGCCACATCGACCAGGCTGCAGTCTTCCTGGCCGACGCCATCGGCGCCTACAAAAAAATGACCATCGTCGCCGACTACGAC
Source organism: Pseudomonadota bacterium (assembly GCA_030853745.1). Taxonomy (GTDB): domain Bacteria; phylum Pseudomonadota; class Gammaproteobacteria; order Burkholderiales; family Burkholderiaceae_D; genus JALYUM01. Next base: position 59,778 of record JALYUM010000056.1, read on the forward strand.
TGCGACGGCGCCACTGCCTGCGCGGTCGCCCTGCGCGGCTTGCGCGCGATGGGTGCGCAGGTCGATTACATTGTCCCGAACCGTTTTGAATACGGCTACGGTTTGACGCCGGAAATCGTCGAACTGACCGCGCGCGAAAAAAACCCGGACATCATCATCACCGTCGACAACGGTATTGCCAGCATCGACGGCGTGGCCGAAGCGAACAGGCGCGGCATCGAAGTGGTGGTCACCGATCACCACTTGCCGGCCGACACATTGCCGGCCGCGCGCGTCATCGTCAACCCGAACCAGCCTGAATGCGGCTTTCCGAGCAAGCACCTGGCCGGCGTCGGCGTCGTGTTTTATGTCCTGCTGGCGTTACGCGCGGAAATGCGCAGGCGTGGCATTTTCGACGCCGCCACCCAGCCGAAACTCGATCATCTGCTCGACCTGGTCGCCCTCGGCACCGTCGCCGACGTCGTCAAGCTCGACGCCAACAACCGCATCCTGGTGGCGCAAGGCATCAAGCGCATGCGCGCCGGGCGCATGCATCCTGGGGTGGCGGCGTTGTTCCGCGTGGCGGGGCGCGAACCGCGCACGGCGTCGCCATTCGACCTGGGCTTTGCGCTGGGCCCGCGCCTGAACGCGGCCGGGCGCCTGGACGACATGTCGCTCGGCATCGAATGCCTGGTCACCGACGACGAAGGCCGCGCGTGGGCGATTGCGCAGCAGCTCAACGAGATCAATTTGAAACGGCGCGAGATCGAAGCCGAGATGCAGGACACGGCGCTGCTGCACCTGGACGATTTCCAGCCCACCGCCAGCAGCACGATTGCCGTGTTCGACGCTGGCTGGCACCAGGGCGTGATCGGCATCGTCGCCTCGCGCTTAAAAGAGAAATTTTTCCGGCCGACCATCACGTTTGCGCCCGGCGCCGATGGCTGGATCAAAGGATCAGGGCGCTCGATCCCCGGTTTTCACCTGCGCGACGCGCTCGACCTGGTGTCGAAAAAGGTGCCGGGCGTGATCGACAAATTCGGTGGCCACGCGATGGCAGCCGGCCTGACCATGCGCGCCGAAGCATTCGACGCTTTTGCCGCCGCTTTCGAAGCTGTGGGCCAGGCGTGGCTGACCGAAGCGCAACTGGAACGCATCGTCGAAACCGACGGCCCGCTCGAAGACGCCTATTACACCAACGATTTCATCGAACTGATGGCCGGCCAGGTGTGGGGCCAGGGTTTTGCGCCGCCGGTGTTCTGCGATGAATTCCGCGTCATCAGCCAGCGCATATTAAAAGACCGGCATTTAAAACTGCTGCTGGAAAAGAACGGCCACCGCTACGACGCCATCTGGTTCCGCCACACCGATGCCATGGGCGACCGGGCGCGGGTGGCCTTCCGCCTTGACGCGAATGAGTACAAGGGCGTCACCAAGGTGCAGTTGCTGGTGGAGCACGCCGAGAACGCCTCCCACGCAGGCGGGGGCCTGTAGCACCCGAGCACAGTTGCGGGAAAATTCGTTTGCCATAATTCTTATTTCGGAGTATAAGTACTCCATAAAAAGAGTTTTCTTGGCCCGAATGGCTGCGTTGCGATACGCACCGTCCGGTTTCCGTTACTTGCACTTGCTATGGATCCCCGCCTGCACGGGGAGTGACTTATGAATCTTGCCTTTGCTTATCCGAAAAGTCGCTTCGAACCGGCAATGCTGGTCGATCTGAATGCCAAAGCCGAGCGCGAGCGCCTGTCGCAGTCGGCGCTGCTGGGCTTTTTCAAGCTCGCTGCGGCCTGGAAGCTGCGCGACGAAGATGCGCGCGAGCTGCTGGGCGGCCTGTCGTCGTCGTCGTGGTACGAATGGAAAAAGCAGCCGGCGCGCGTGCTGGAAGTGGACCGCATCACGCGTATCTCCTACCTGCTCGGCATCTATAAAGCGCTGCACATCCTGTATGGCGACAAGCTGGCCGATGAATGGGTGCAACTCCCCAACAGCAATGCCATCTTCAATGGCCGCACACCGCTGGCGCATATGCTTGGCGGTGGTCTGCTGGCCATGCAGGGCGTGCGCAAGCTGCTCGACGCGCGCCGTGGTGGCCTGTAAATGCCGCGCAGTATCAAGCCCGCCCCAGGCAGCGTCCCGCCGCTGACACTGCTGCGCCAGCTCGATACTGTGCGCCTGATCCCGTCGCGCTTTGCCGACCTGGAAGACTCGGTGCTGGCCCCCCTGGCCGACAACGATGCCATGCTGCGCGACCTGTTCGATCTCGACAACGCCACCAATGAGCGCCTGCGCGGCGAATACGGCCAGCTCCCCGGCATCGGCGTCGACGAGCTGGTCTTCGGCGTGCCGAATTTCCGCATCATCAACGCCGCCTTTACCTACGCCCGCCCGGAAGGCAGCCGCTTCAACGATGGCGACCGCGGCGCGTGGTATTGCGCGTTCGACGCCGCCACGGCGCTGGCTGAAATCGTGTTTCACAAAACCGTCGAGTACCAGGAAATCAACCATTTCGACGACAGCGTCACATATCAGTCACTGCTCGCCGACTTTGGCGCATCCTTCCACGATCTGCGTGGCGTCGCCGCGTATGACGCCTGCCTCGACCCGGCAAGTTACATCGCCTCGCAACAGCTCGCCGCGACGCTGCTCGATGGCGGCGCGATGGGCCTGATTTTCCCCAGCGTGCGCAAGCCCGGCGGCACCAACCTGGCCTGTTTCCGCCCTGCGCTGGTGGGCAATGTCCGCAAGGCCGGGACATATCGGCTAACATGGGCAGGGTCCCCGACACCGCGGATCGACACACTTTAATTTTTATACTGCCATGCACACCAAGCCTGAAAAAGATACCGAACTGCACGACAAGATCAACCGCGAAACCGCGCGCATCGCCTGGTCCGAACTGGCCCGCCATTTTGCCCAGGGCAATGTGATTTACGTCAGCGCCGAGCTCGACCTGATCGACGTCGCCGTGCGCATTTCGCACGACGACCAGGCCAGCATTGCCAGCTGGATGGGCGCCGGCCTGGTGGCCAAAGTCAGCGACGTGCAGGCCCAGACCTGGACCGCATCCGACGCGTCGCTGTGGAGCGCGGTCGTCCACCCGTTCATCCTGGTGCAGCCGATGAAAACGTCGCTGCATTGAACCCCAGGATTGTCGTCATCTACGCGCACGCCGAGCCGCAGCGCTCGCGCGTGAACCGCCACCTGGCCGACGCGGCGCGCGCGCTGCCGGGCGTAGTGGTGCACGATTTGTACGCCACCTACCCCGATTTTTATATCGACGCCGCGCGCGAACAGGCGCTGCTGCGCGATGCACAACTGATCGTGCTGCTGCACCCGATCCGCTGGTATGCAATGCCGTCGCTATTGAAAGAATGGATCGATGTGGTGTTCGAGGCTGGCTGGGCATATGGGCCCGGCGCCACCGGCCTGCAGGGCAAAGCGTATCTGCTGGCCGCGACCACCGGCGGCAGTGCGTCCGCCTACGCGGCAGACGGTGTGCACGGCTACCCGTTCGACGCCTTCCTGCCACCGTACGAACAGACCGCGCGCCTGTGCAATATGGCATGGCAACCGCCACTGATCCTGCACGGCGCCCATCACGCCAGCGAACAGGAAATTGCCGCCCACGTCGACCAGTTCCGCCTGCGTCTCACTGCATTCTTGAAAGATGACAACTAGATGGAACACGGCCTGTTATCGAATGCGCTGGTCTACCTGGCCGCGGCCGTGGTCGCGGTGCCCATTGCAAAAAGACTAGGCCTGGGCGCCGTCCTGGGCTACCTGCTGGCCGGGATTGCCATCGGTCCGTGGGGCCTGAACTGGATCAGCGAAGTTGAAGTCATCCTGCATTTTTCCGAATTCGGCGTCGTGCTGCTGCTGTTCGTGATTGGCCTGGAGCTCGAGCCCAAGCGTTTGCTGGAGCTGCGCCGACCCATCTTCGGCTGGGGTGCGGCGCAGGTGCTGGGTGTGGCCGGCGTGCTGTGCGCGGTGGCGATCGGCTTTGGCGTGGAGTGGAAAGTCGCGCTGATTGCGTCGCTCGGCCTGTCGCTGTCGTCCACTGCAATTGCGCTGACCACGCTGGAAGAACGCAACTTCATGGCCACGCCCACCGGCCAGGCCGGCTTCGCCATCCTGCTGTTCCAGGACATCGCCGCCATCCCGATGATTGCGCTGGTGCCGGTGCTGGGCATTGCCGTGCACGAAGGCAGCGGCCATGGCTGGCTCGGTGGCTTGAAAGTTGCCGGCGTGCTGGCCGGCCTGGTGATCGCCGGCCGCTTTCTGATCACGCCCATCCTGCGCATCATCGCCAAAACCGATCTGCGCGAAATTTTTACCGCGTTTGCGCTGCTGCTGGTCATCTCGATTGCACTGTTGATGCAATGGGTCGTCATGTCGATGGCACTGGGCGCCTTCATGGCGGGTGTACTGCTGGCCGATTCCGAATACCGCCACGCGCTGGAAACCGATATCGAGCCGTTCAAGGGCTTGTTGCTGGGGCTGTTTTTCATTGCGGTCGGCATGTCCGTCGACTTTGGCGTGTTGCTGGCGCAGCCATGGTTGATCGTCGGCCTGGTGGCGGCGTTTTTGGCCATCAAGATCGGCGTGCTGTACCTGCTGGCCAAGAGCTTCGGCATTCCGCGCGAGCAACAGGCGCTGTTTGCGTTCATCCTGTCGCAAGGCGGCGAGTTTGCGTTTGTCGTGTTTGGCGCAGCCGCCACTGCCAAGGTGTATTCGGACAATGTCGCGGCAATATTGGTGGTGGTCGTGGCGCTGTCGATGATGGTTACGCCGCTGCTGTTGATGCTGCACGATAAGGTCATCGCGCCACGCTTTCGCAATCTGGGTGCCCGCGCAGCCGATGACATCGAGGCCAAAGAGGGCCACGTGATCATTGCCGGTTTCGGTCGCTTCGGCCAGATCGTCGGACGCCTGCTGCGCGCCAACCAGGTCAAGCTGACCATTCTCGACCATGACCCCGACCAGATCGACACGCTGCGCCAGTTCGGCTTCCAGGTGTTTTACGGCGACGCCACCCGCATCGACCTGCTGCATGCCGCGGGTGCGGCGCATGCGCGCGCGCTGGTGGTGGCCATCGACGACATCGACGACAGCATCGCGCTGGTCGACGCCGTGCGCGAGGCGTACCCGAACCTGCCGATCCTGGCGCGCGCCCGCAATGTGACGCATCTGTACCGGCTGCAGGACCGCGGGGTGACCATCATCGAGCGCGAAACGTTCGAGTCGGCGCTGATGCTGGGTCGCAAAGCGCTGGAGCAACTGGGCTACCACCCCTACCGCGCACGCCAGGCCACGCTCAAATTCCGCCGCCACAATCTGGCCACCATCGACGACGTCTATCCGTTCTACCAGGACCAGGATAAATACATCTCGCTGGCGAAGCGGGCGCGGGAAGAACTCAACGAAATGTTTGCGCGCGACGTGAAGGCGGATGCGGAGAAGGACGATAAAGGGTGGGATTGATCACTCCCTGGGCAGCCGGGGATCGATTGCACGTTGAGCAACACTGATTCCTGCGCCTCCGCAGCAACGCGTCCGAAGCAATTTAATTGATGTGCGATGGATTCCCGCCTGCGCGGGGAGGACGTGGGAATGCTTTAACCTTAAAATGCTGCTCTGCACCATCGAAATACCCGCTGTGCCCCTACCGAACGCCCCCTCGCTCCCCGTATGATGCGTGTGCCGCACAACACCTCACAAGGGAGCACTGCACTATGAGCCAGAGCAATCCTCTGTCTTTGCACGTACCGGAGCCAACCGGCCGTCCGGGCTGCATGACCGATTTTTCTTACCTGCACGTCGCTGCCGCCGGCAGCGTCAGGCGTCCTGACATCGATGTCCATCCCGCTGACACGGCCGACATCGCCAACACGCTGATCCGCGTACTCGACGACGATGGCAATGCCGTCGGACCGTGGGCGCCGGCACCCGACCGCGAATTATGGCGTTTCGGGCTGCGCAGCATGTTGAAGACCCGCATTTTCGATGCGCGCATGGTGATCGCCCAGCGCCAGAAAAAATTGTCGTTTTATATGACCAGCCTCGGCGAAGAAGCCGTCGGCACTGCCCATCGGCTCGCGCTGCACGATGGCGACATGAACTTCCCCACCTACCGCCAGCAAAGCCTGCTGATCGCGTACGAGGTGCCGCTGGTCGACATGATCTGCCAGTTGCTGTCGAACGACAAGGACCGCATGAAGGGGCGTCAGTTGCCCGTCATGTATTCGGTGCGCGACGCCGGCTTCTTTACCATTTCCGGCAACCTCGCCACGCAGTTCGTCCAGGCCGTCGGCTGGGGCATGGCCTCGGCCATCAAGGGTGATACACGCATCGCGTCGGGCTGGATCGGCGACGGTGCCACCGCAGAATCGGACTTCAATACCGCCCTCACATTTGCCCACGTCTACCGCGCGCCAGTGATTTTGAACGTGGTCAACAACCAGTGGGCCATCTCGTCGTTCCAGGCGCTGGCCGGTGGCGAAAGCGTCACCTTTGCCGCCCGCGGCGTCGGCAGCGGCATTGCGTCGCTGCGCGTCGATGGCAACGATTTCCTGGCCGTGTACGCCGCCTCGCAGTGGGCTGCCGAACGCGCCCGCAGCAACCTCGGCCCCACGCTGATCGAATGGGTCACGTACCGCGCCGGCCCGCACTCGACGTCGGACGACCCGTCGCGTTACCGCCCGGCTGACGATTACAGCCACTTCCCGCTGGGCGACCCGATCGAACGCATGCGCCGCCACCTGACCAAGCTGGGCTGGTGGTCGGATGAAGAACATGAAGCCGTCAAGGTAGAACTCGAAGCCGAGGTGATTGCCGCCCAGCGCGAGGCCGAAACGCACGGCACGCTGGCCGATGGTTCGGTGCCGGATATTGCCACCATGTTTGAGGACGTCTACAAAGACATTCCGGACCATCTGCGCATTCAACGCGCACAACTGGAAGCCGAACAGGCTGCCCAGCAAGGAGCCCATCAATGAGGCGCGATCCCAACACAGCCACCGTGCCCATGACGATGATTCAGGCGCTGCGTTCAGCGATGGATGTCATGCTCGAGCGCGACAATAACGTGGTCATTTACGGCCAGGACGTCGGTTACTTCGGCGGCGTTTTCCGCTGTACCGACGGCCTGCAGGTCAAATACGGCAAATCGCGCGTGTTCGACGCACCCATTTCCGAGGGCGGTATTGTCGGCACCGCGGTCGGCATGGCGGCGTATGGTCTGCGCCCGGTTGTCGAAATCCAGTTTGCCGATTATTTTTATCCGGCCAGCGACCAGATCGTCTCCGAAGCAGCGCGCCTGCGCTATCGTTCGGCTGGCGAGTTTACCGCGTCGATGACCATCCGTATGCCTTGCGGCGGCGGAATTTATGGCGGCCAGACCCACAGCCAGAGTCCGGAAGCGATGTTCACCCAGGTATGCGGCCTGCGCACGGTGATGCCATCGAACCCGTACGACGCAAAAGGCCTGCTGATCGCCTCGATCGAAAACGACGATCCGGTAATTTTCCTGGAGCCGAAGCGTTTGTATAACGGCCCATTCGACGGCCACCACGACCGCCCGGTGGTCTCCTGGGGCAAGCATCCACTCGGCGAAGTGCCGGAAGGCTATTACACCGTACCGCTCGACAAGGCCTCGGTGTTCCGTCCGGGCAACGATCTCACCATCATCACCTACGGCACCATGGTCTGGGTGTCCGACGCGGCTGCGCAGGAAACCGGCATCGACGCAGAAATCATCGACCTGCGTTCGATCTGGCCGCTCGATCTTGACACCATCGTCAACTCGGTCAAGAAAACCGGCCGCTGCGTGATCGTCCATGAGGCAACGCGCACCAGCGGCTTTGGCGCCGAGTTGTCGGCCCTCATTCAGGAACATTGTTTCTATCAGCTGGAAGCGCCGATCGAACGCGTCACCGGCTGGGACACGCCGTATCCGCACGCCCAGGAATGGGCCTATTTTCCGGGTCCCGACCGTGTCGGCGCCGCCCTCAAACGCGCGATGGGAGTGAAATAATGGGTATTCACATCATTAAAATGCCCGATCTGGGCGAAGGTATTGCCGAAGTAGAAGTAGTCGAATGGCGCGTCAAACCGGGCGACACCGTCCGCGAAGACCAGGTGCTGGCCGATGTCATGACCGACAAGGCGACTGTCGAAATTCCATCGCCGGTGAACGGCACGGTAATGGCGCTGGGCGGCGCAATCGGCGAATCGCTGGCAGTCGGCGCAGCGCTGATCACGCTTGAAGTGGCGGGCGCCGGGAATCAGGCTGGCGCGAAAGTCGCGGCGGCAAACCAGGCACCCCAGCCAGCCCCAGCGGCAGAACACACCGCCGGCACCACCCTGCCCGGCTCGCCCGTCAGCACAGTCTGCGAACGCGCCGACGAACTCGACGAGGAGGTGGCGCCAGTGCGTGCAGCACCGACACGGGCACCGGCGCCTGCGCCGGCCGGATTGAAGCCTGCAGCGGCCGCACCGGCGCCGCGCGCGCGTGGGCTTGCGGCCCCGGC
>JALYUM010000112.1 GCA_030853745.1 Pseudomonadota bacterium
GTGCAAACCGCCTGGGTACCAATTCGCTGCTCGATCTCTTGGTATTCGGCCGCGCAGCCGGTAACCACGTGGTCGCGTCGAAACTCAAAGAGCGCTCGAACAAGCCTTTGCCAGCCGATGCGTCGGAGTACGCAATGGGTCGTCTGAATCGCCTGGAAACGTCCACCGGTACCGAAAAAGTGCAGGGCGTCGCCAATGACATCCGCGCCACGATGCAGAAGTACTGCGGCGTGTTCCGTACCGACGAACTGCTGACGCAGGGCGTGAAGGAAATCATGGTCCTCGACGAGCGCCGCAAGCACGTGTCGTTCAAGGACAAGTCGAAGGTATTCAACACCGCGCGCGTCGAAGCGCTGGAACTGGATAACCTGATCGAAACCGCCAAGGCCACGATCACGTCGGCCCAGGCTAGAAAAGAATCGCGCGGCGCACATGCGCACAGCGACTTCGAGCATCGCGACGACGTCAACTGGATGAAGCACTCGCTGTTTTATACGGAAGGTAACCGCCTCGATTACAAGCCGGTGATTACCAAGCCATTGACGGTTGATACCTTCAAGCCTAAACCACGTACATTCTAAAGACAGGTCACATCATGGCACGCACAGTACAACTCAAGATCTACCGTTACGATCCGGACAAGGATACCAAGCCGTACATGCAGGATGTCACCGTCGAACTGCTCGACACCGACAAGATGCTGCTCGACGCGTTGCAGCGCATCAAGGCCGATGTCGACGATTCGCTGGCCCTGCGCCGCTCGTGCCGCGAAGGCGTCTGCGGTTCGGACGCAATGAACATCAACGGCAAGAACGGTCTCGCCTGCACCACCAACCTGAATGAGCTGACCCAGCCGATCGTGCTGCGTCCGTTGCCAGGTTTGCCGGTCATCCGCGACCTGATCGTCGACATGACGCAATTTTTCAAGCAGTACGATTCGATCAAGCCGTACCTGATCAACGATTCGATCCGTCCTGAAAAAGAGCGCTTGCAAACGCCGACCGAACGCGAAGAGCTCGATGGCCTGTACGAGTGCATCCTGTGCGCTTGCTGCTCGACGTCGTGCCCGTCGTTCTGGTGGAACCCGGACAAATTCGTCGGTCCTGCCGGCTTGTTGCAGGCCTATCGTTTCATCGCGGATTCCCGTGACGAAGCCACCAATGCCCGCCTGGACAACCTGGAAGACCCGTACCGCCTGTTCCGCTGCAAGTCGATCATGAACTGCGTGGACGTCTGTCCAAAAGGCCTGAATCCGAACAAGGCCATTGGCAAGATCAAGGAAATGCTGGTTCGACGCGCCATCTAGTGGGAAATGCGTAAATGGTATGGGGGTCCTGGCACTGCCAGGACGCCTTCGCGGGGACGACGGTTTTATGGCCAACATCCCGAGAACCGTCACCCCGGCGAAGGCCGTGGGGTCATTTCGCGCAATGCGCGAAATGACAAGGGCGGTCGCCGCCCCATCACCCATTTCCACTTGCCGCAGTCCGCGTTAAAAACAGCACGACCGTGCACAAAGTAGTAATAAATACAGTATTAGTACCGTACTGCCGATATCAGGCAGTCGGCGTATGATGTTGACCCAACAACGGACTCTAGTGTGCTTATGCAGCAAAATGCGCATCAATCTGACCCTGCCAACCGCACGCGCCTGCGCTGGCGCTCCCGCCGGGGTCTGCTCGAAAACGACCTGATCCTCACGCGCTTCCTCGATGCGCACGAAGAGGAGCTGACTGACGACGATGTCGATGCGTTGACCCGCTTGCTGGACCTGGCAGACAACCCGCTGCTGGACCTGCTGCTGGCCCGCACCGAGCCCGAAGGTGAAGTCAATCTGCCGCATGTCCGTGCCTTGCTGGCGCGGTTGCGGCAAGCGTAAGAGCGAAATTCGATTTCGTGTTTTTATTGAAGATTCACCTCCCAAGAAGGAAGTGCCATGAATATTTCTGATACCAAAGCCACCCTGTCGTTCTCGGATGGCAGCGCGCCGATCGACATGCCAATCTACAAGGGCACCGTCGGCCCGGACGTCATCGACATCCGCAAGCTCTACGCCCAGACCGGCAAGTTCACCTACGATCCAGGTTTCATGTCGACTGCGGCATGTAACTCGGCAATCACGTATATCGATGGCGACAAGGGCGAGCTGTTGTATCGCGGCTATCCAATCGAGCAACTGGCCGTCAATTGCGACTTCCTGGAAACGTGCTACCTGCTGCTGAAAGGCGAACTGCCAAACGCAGTCGACAAGCAGAAGTTCACCGACACCGTGACCAAGCACACGATGATCCACGACCAGATGCAATTCTTCTTCCGCGGCTTCCGTCGTGACGCGCACCCGATGGCCGTGCTGGTCGGCACCGTTGGCGCGTTGTCGTCGTTCTACCATGACTCGCTGGACATCAACGATCCGGAACAGCGTGAAATCTCCGCGATCCGCCTGATCGCCAAGCTGCCAACGCTGGTCGCCATGGCCTACAAATACAACGTCGGCCAGCCGTTCGTGTACCCACGCAACGACCTGTCGTACGCTGCCAACTTCATGTACATGATGTTCGCGAACCCGTGCGAAGAATACAAAGTCAACGACGTGCTGGTGCGCGCCCTCGACCGTATTCTCACATTGCACGCCGACCACGAGCAAAACGCATCCACTTCGACCGTCCGCCTGGCTGGTTCGTCGGGCGCCAACCCGTTCGCATGTATCGCTGCCGGCATCGCTTGCCTGTGGGGCCCTGCCCACGGCGGCGCGAACGAAGCGGCACTGAACATGCTGAAAGAAATTGGCTCGGTAGAAAACATCCCGGCCTTCATCGAGAAGGTCAAGGACAAGAACTCCGGCGTCAAGCTGATGGGCTTCGGTCACCGCGTCTACAAAAACTTCGACCCACGCGCCAAGCTGATGCGTGAAACGTGCCACGAAGTGCTGGAAGAAATGGGCCTGCAGGACGACCCGTTGTTCAAGCTGGCCATGGCTCTGGAAAAGATCGCACTGGAAGACGAATACTTCGTGTCGCGCAAGCTGTACCCGAACGTCGACTTCTACTCGGGCATCGTGCAGTCCGCTCTGGGTATCCCGGTCTCGCTGTTCACCGGCATCTTCGCCATGGCCCGTACGGTCGGCTGGATCGCCCAGTGGAACGAAATGATCGCTGATCCAGAACAAAAAATCGGCCGCCCACGCCAGTTGTTCGTCGGCGAAACGAGTCGTGACGTGAAGCCGATCGAGCAGCGTTAATTGCTCTTTCAGCAGTAAAAAATGCGGACTTCGGTCCGCTTTTTTAATTCAGCGGGGTCAGTTCCGGCGAACGGACATTTTTGAACTATCTTCTTCAATTATTGTCGCAAATGGTACGAAGTCAGCCGCGTTACTTTTTGAATTTGGCGCATATCGTACGGGACGGTGGCACGCTAAATTGGCGGAATGACCAGACCACTTCGACTAGAGTTCCCCGGCGCCCTCTACCACGTCACCTCGCGAGGTGACCGACGCCGCGATATTTTTTTCGACCAGGCGGACAGATTCGTCTGGCTGAATTTGCTTGCAAAAGTATGCAGCCGTTACGGCTTCATCGTGCACTCGTTTTGTCAGATGACCAACCACTACCATTTGGTTGTGGAAACAGTTAATGGAGATCTTTCGCGAGGTATGCGGCAGCTAAACGGTGCTTACTCACAGCACTTCAATCGTCGACATAAACTGGTGGGCCATATGTTCCAGGGCCGGTACCACGCTGTGCTTGTGCAGAAGGAAAACTATCTGCTCGAGCTTTCGCGTTATGTGGTCCTGAACCCCCTTCGCGCCGGGATGGTTGCGACGCTCGACGATTGGCACTGGAGTAGCTATCCGTATTTCATGCGGACCGATGGGAAGCCCGACTGGCTCGATACGGATAGTACGCTCGGTTATTTCAGTTCGGATCAGACGGCTGCCCGCCGCTTGTTCAAGGAGTTCATACTAAATGGCGTAGGAGTAATTAGTTCGTTAAGCAACGTCCAGCATCAGTTGCTTTTAGGTGACAGGGATTTTGTTGCAAAACATGCAGGTAAGCCCGGATCGGATGCACTTGATAACGTCGCCAGAACGCATCGACAAGCAGTCTTGCTAACCCTTGACGATTATGCAGTCCGATACGAACGTTGTGACGAGGCAATGGCGCAGGCGTATGCGTCGATGGGATACTCCATGCGGGAGATCGCGCGACATTTTGGCACCTCAGCTAAAACGGTTAGCCGCGCTGTGAAATATTTCGAGATCGATAGTTCCCGCAATGACGGCGCTACGTCCTCACGCTCAGTTCCGCGGTTATAAAGTCAACCCACCTGCAGATCACGATACAAATAACTGATTAAGTTCAAAAATGTCCGTTCGCCGGAACTGACCCCGCTGAATCGATTTCGAGATAGATAGTTCCCGCAATGACGGCTCTATGGCCTCACGCTCACACGTGCAGATCACGATACAAATAACTTATTAAAGTTCAAAAATGTCCGTTCGCCGGAACTGACCCCGCTGAATTGGAACTGGCCCCGCTGAATCGGGAGCCTTACAGTCGGCTTGGGATGCCGGTCTCGCTGTTCATCGGCATTTTCGCCGTGGCTAGTGTGATCGGGTGGATTGCACAGTGGAACGAAAAGCTTTGCTGACCCGGAACAAAAAATTGACCGTCCACGCCAGCTAGTTGTTGGTGAAACGGGCGGGGATGTGTAGGCGATCGAGCAGCGTAAATCGATCCGCTCATAGCAACGAAAAAAAGCGGACGTCGGTCCGCTTCTTTCATGCTGGTCAAGAGTGACTGTGGACAGGACGCCTTACGTCACCTTGCCCCGTTGCTGAAATCAGTTCTTGGTACGGTCGGCCGAACCTGCGTCTTGCTTGCCTTGCCCCGACGTGCCCGTACCCAGCGAGGTACCTGTCGTATGGTCGCCGGTACTGTTCGCGTGCGCGCCGCGTGCATCGGACGCGCCAGAAGCGCTCTTTGCGCTGTTGGATTGCTTTGCTTTGGACTGTGTGTGGGTGGTCGATTTGGCCTTGGCTTTGCCTGAGCCATCATTTTCTGTGGACGTGGTCGAACCGCCGCTCATGCTGGTAGCGCCAGCAGTGTTGTTTCCGTTCGTGCTGTTGCCACTGGTAGCCTGGGCGGAAGCGAAACCGGTGACGCTTGCGAGAATTGCAGCTGCGATGATTTTGTTGCGCATGAGTGACTCCTGTCGGTTGATGGTGGATCTTGCTCTTTCATTGCTGAATACGAGTTTAGCGGGCCCGCACGTCACACCTCATCAGCGGAGGGATAGTGTGCTGGTGGGAGCATGCCTACACGCGCTCAGTTGAAGCAGTCGATCGGAAAATGTTGTTCAACGTGGCAGGAAGATGCCCGACGCCAGTCACTGACCTTTTGTCTTGGGATATTAAAAAATCTCGTCTATTTCAATCGGGTCAATTGCCCGTGCTGCACTGCCCTTGATTGCGCATGAAACCGCGTCAGCGTGAATTCTTGCCAACAATAGAAAGCGGACTGAGGTCCGCTTTCTATTGTTGTTGATAATGACGAATTATTTGTAAAACGCCTCGACCTTGCCCTTCAGCTTGATCAGCATCGAGCGGCCGCGGCGGTCGACGGTCTTGCCGGCGGCGACTTTGATCCAGCCTTCGCTGAGGCAATACTCTTCGACGTCGGTGCGTTCCTTGTCGTTGAATGTGATGCCGATCTCGTGTTCGAAGATGGCGGCCACGTGATGCGGGCTGCGCGGGTCGATCGACAGGCGGTCGGGGAGGGGCGGGAGTGTGGAGGTATCGTTCATGGGTCGCAATTATCCATGATTCCAGCGCGGGGCGCGAGTGCCCGAGAGCACACGTTCTTTGATAACATTGCAAACTTGCCACACCACCCATTCCCCCGATCAAACCGACCCTGCCTCGAAAGCCTTCATGAAGTCCACCAGCCTGCGCCTGACCCTGATTGCCCTGTCGATTTCGCTGATGATGGGAACGGCGCAAGCTGCCACCACGGCTACCGCCACGGCTGCCGCCGATTCTGCCGACGCGCCCGCCTGGAGCGTCCGCGAGCACTACACCAAATACGAATACCGCATCCCGATGCGCGATGGCACGCGCCTGTTCACCGTGGTGTATGTGCCGAAGGACAGCAGCAAGCGCTATCCTTTCCTGATGGATCGCACGCCATACAGCGTGGCCGTGCGGGCCGGCGACGAAGCGCAGTACGGCGTCGATTTCTATCCGGCGTCGCTGGGACCGTCGCACGATTTTGAAACTGCCGGCTATATTTTCGTGCGCCAGGATGTGCGCGGGCGTTTCATGTCGGAAGGGAAGTGGCAGGAAATGACGCCGCACGTCAATCCAAAGCGCGCCAAAGGCGAAGGTGTCGAGAGCGAAGACATGCACGATACCGTCGACTGGCTGCTGAAAAACGTCGCCAACAATAACGGCAAAGTGGGCATCATGGGCATTTCGTATGGCGGGTTTTATACGTCATCGAGCATCATCGATTCGCACCCGGCCATCAAGGCTGCATCGCCCCAGGCGCCGATTGCCGACCTGTTCATGGGCGACGACTCGTATCATGGCGGCGCTTTCATGCTGTCGGCGAATTTCGATTTCTATTCGGCTTTTACCGAAGAACAGAATCCGACGCCGCTGCCGAAGAAGCGCGAACATTTCGACTATGGCACCGGGGACGCGTACGCTTTTTTCCTGTCGCACCTGACCATGCCGAAGATCGTCGCGACGCTGGCGCCGAAGCAGCAGGCGTTTTTGGTCCCGACCATCGAGCACGATACCTATGACGACTTCTGGCAGCGCCGCAATATTTTGCCGCACCTGAAAAACATCCACGCTGCCGTGCTGACTGTCGGCGGCTGGTTCGATGCCGAAGATTTGCAGGGAACGTTAAACACTTACCAGGCCATCGAACGCCAGAACAAAGGTATTACCAACAGCCTCGTGATGGGGCCGTGGGTGCACGGGGGCTGGGCGCGCAGCGACGGTGCGGCGCTGGGCAATGTGAAGTTTGACGCTAAAACGGGCGAACAGTTCCGCAAAAATATCCTGTTTCCGTTTTTCGAGCAGCATCTGAAAGGCGCGGCCAACCAGGATGCGGCCGAAGTGCATGCGTTCGAGACCGGCAGCAATGTCTGGCGCACCTACGCCGCGTGGCCGCCGCAGCAGGCACAATTGCGCGAGCTGTATTTCGGCGCCGACGGCACCCTGACCTGGCAGCAACCGGGCGCGTCCGCCAGTAGCTTCGATGAATACGTCAGCGATCCGAAAAAGCCGGTGCCGTACATTGGCTATCCGGCCACTGGCGTGCCGCAGGAATACATGGTGTCCGACCAGCGCTTCGCCTCCACCCGGCCCGATGTGCTGACGTATCGCAGCCCGGTGCTGGAAGAAGACGTGACGATCGTCGGGCCTGTGATGCCGAAACTGTTCGTGTCCACCACCGGCACCGATGCCGACTGGGTCGTCAAGCTGATCGACGTGTATCCGCCGGAATACCCGGAAGGCGCTTCACGCGAGCGTGGGCGCGATGTGCCGCCACCAACTGTGAACATGGCTGGTTACGAGCAACTGGTGCGTGGCGATCCGTTGCGCGGCAAGTTCCGCAACAGCTTTGAAAAGCCGGAGGCGTTCACGCCGGGGAAAATGGAAGCGGTCAATTACAGCATGGCCGATATCAACCACACGTTCCGGCGGGGGCACCGCATCATGGTGCAGGTGCAAAGTACCTGGTTTCCGCTAGTGGACCTGAACCCGCAGACGTTTGTGAATATCCCGCATGCGAAGGCGGAAGATTTCCAGAAGGCGACGCAGCATGTGTTTCGTGCGCCGGGAATGGCGTCGGGTGTGGCAGTGCGGGTAATGCCGACGGTGGGCGCGAAGTAACTCGGCTACCTTTGTCCATGACACCGTGATTCCCGCGCAGGCGGGAACCCGTGCCACCGACGAATTGTCTGGCGAAAGCGAAAGCGTCAGGGATATGGGTCCCGACCTGCGCCGGGATGACGGCGCTACATTTAGCTGTAGTACTAATTGCACTTGCCCCGCACGATGGCGGACAGCCAGAACGGCAGGGCGTAAATGCCGCCGATGCCGATCGGGCCGATCTTGGGCGGCTGGTGTTTCATCGCATCGGGATGCAGGCAGTCCGGCACGCGGGCTTCGTCGAACGAACGCGCAAAATTTTGCTGGTCACCGGCGCTGATGACACCGCTTTGTCCGCCGGCTTCCTTCGCGGCGATGTTCTCGACCGCTTCCCGGACCGCCGCGCGGATCATGGCCGGATCGTTGATGCGCGCGCGCAATGATGCCGGTGGGTCCAGGGCCGGGACAGCGCTGGCGGCAAGCGCTGCGGCGGCGAGGAATGCAGTGAACATGGCGACCCTTCCACTCAAGAGTTGCTACTGTACCAAATCTCGGCCACCCAAAAAAACTAAACATTGTGCGGTGTACAATCTTTGCACCCACCACGGAGTTTTCCATGAAAAGATTGTTCCTCGCCTGTGTGCTGTGTCTGGTCAGCCTGTCCGGATTTGCCCAGGCTGACCCCGACGCCGCCCTGAAGCAGCAAGTCAACGCGTTTGTCGATGCCTGGCACGATGACGCCACCAATGCGCGGCCCGCGTTTTTCGACAAGATCGCCAGGGATGGCGTGTATATCGGCACCGACAAAAAAGAACTGTGGAAGCGCGACGACTTCAAAGTGTGGGCGAAAAAAGCCTTCGAACGTCCAACCGCGTGGGCGTTCACACCGATTCGCCGCAATGTCTACATGTCGCCCGACAAATCGGTGATCTGGTTCGATGAATTGCTGAAGACGCAAATGGGCATTTGCCAGGCCAGTGGCGTCATGCACAAGGTTGGCAACAGTTTTGAAATTGACCATTACCAGCTGTCGATTGCCGTGCCGAACGACATCAGCGCCAAGGTGATCGACATGATCGGCGATTTCGAAGCCCCGCTCGGCGCAAAATAAACGGCGTCCGTGAAACCGTCCTACATCGGCCGTTTCGCCCCATCGCCCAGCGGCCCGCTGCATGCCGGCTCGCTGGTCGCCGCCGTGGCCAGCTATCTCGACGCGCGCGCCCACCAGGGTACGTGGCTGGTGCGCATCGAAGACATCGACGAAGCCCGCACCGTGCCTGGTGCTGCCGAAGATATCCTCGCCACGTTGCGCGCATTCGGCATGGCGTCCGACGGTGAAGTACTCTGGCAAAGCCGCCGCAAGCACCTCTACCAGGCCGCATTCGACAAGCTCGACGCCCACGCCTATCCGTGCGGTTGCAACCGGCGTGAAATTGCCGATTCGTGCATCGGCATAGCGTCCGATGGCGCCGCGATGTATCCCGGCGTGTGCCGCGACGGTTTGCCGGCCGGCCGCGCCGCGCGCAGCCTGCGCGTGCGCGTGCCGGAACCTGGCCAGGATCTGATTGTGTTTACCGACCGCCTGAACGGCGAAATGCGCCAGCAGCTGGCCAGCGAATCAGGCGACTTCGTGCTGCGCCGCGCCGATGGTTACTGGGCGTATCAACTGGCCGTGGTGGTGGACGACGCGGAGCAGGGCATCACCGACGTGGTCCGTGGCGCCGACCTGCTCGACTCGACGCCGCGGCAAGTCTATCTGCAGCATCTGCTCAACTATCCCACGCCGCGCTACCTGCACGTGCCGGTGGTTAAAAACGATCGTGGCGAGAAGCTGTCGAAGCAGACCGGCGCCGTGTCGATCCGGCCCGGCGACGACGTTGCCGCCATCGAAGCGTTGCTGGCTGCGGCCGAGTTTCTCGGCTTGCCGATGCAGCGCGCGCAGTCGCTGGACGCCTTCTGGAAGGCCGCCATCGAAGACTGGACCGAGCTGCTGCAACTGCGCAGCGTGTAGTCGACGCGCGATCGCCTGAAACGTGTTGACGCCCGGCTGACGCGGCAATTACACTTGCGCTGTTTTCGCGGGCCATACCGGTCGCGACCCGGCCTGGCGCAAGGAAATCCCCCATGTTTGAATCGTTCACCGCACGCCAGCCGGCCCACACCAGGTGGGGCATCCACCGCGAAGCCAACCGCTGGGACTGGCTCCTGTTGCCGCTGGTGTTGTGCGTGATCGCAGCTGCCGCGTACGGCGCCATGCAGATGGCGCGGCCGTTTGTGGTGGGCCAGGCCACCCCGATTTCGCTCGATATCGCCGAGCTGCCGTATTACCTGCTGCGCACGATTTTGCGCATGTTCACGGCGCTCGGCGCGTCGCTGCTGTTCAGCTTTGTGTTTGCTGCAGTCGCGGTGAAATGGCGCGCTGCCGAAAAAATCCTGGTGCCGCTGCTCGACATTCTGCAGTCGGTGCCAATTCTCGGCTTCCAGGCCATTGCCATCGTCCCCTTCATCGCGCTGTTTCCCGGTACGCTGCTGGGCGTCGAGTGCGCGGCCATCTTTGCCATTTTTACGTCGCAGGCCTGGAATATGGCGTTCAGCCTGTACCAGTCGATGCGCACCGTGCCGGACGAACTGAACGAGGCGGCGCGCGTGTTCTGCCTGTCTGGCTGGCAGCGCTTCTGGCGCCTGGAGTTACCGTACGCCACGCCCGCGCTGCTGTGGAACATGATGATGTCGATGTCGGGCGGCTGGTTTTTCCTGGTGGCTGCCGAAGCCATTTCCGTCGCTGGCCAGGACATCAAGCTGCCCGGCATCGGCGCTTATATCGCGGTTGCCATCGACCAGGAAAATGGCCGCGCCGTCGCGTGGGCGATCGTCGCCATGTTTGCCGGCATCGTCATGTACGACCAGCTGTTTTTCCGGCCGCTGCTGGCCTGGGCCGACAAGTTCCGCTTTGAACAATCGCAGGGCGAAACGGCGCAGGGTTCCTGGCTGCTCGACTGGGGCCGCCGCAGCAATGTGATGCGCCGCCTGGCCGACCGTTTCTGGGCGACGATGCGTTCTACCCTCGGCTGGTTCGGCACCGCGCAGCGCGCCGAGCCGGCGCCGCATCCTGGCCGCCTGCAGCGCGTGCTGCCGCAGTTGTGGAATGTCGGCTTCGCCATTTTCGTCACGTACGCCACCTTGCGCCTGGTGCTGTACGTGCACGCGGAAGTGGGGTGGGCAGAAGTCGGCCACGTGGTCGTGCTTGGGCTGGCGACGCTCGCGCGCGTGATGATCCTGATCGCCGCGGCGTCCCTGTTCTGGGTGCCGGTGGCGGTGTGGATCGGTTTGCGGCCGGCGTACGCCCAGCGCGTGCAGGCGGTGGCGCAATTCCTGGCGGCGTTTCCGGTCAACCTGATGTTCCCGGTGGTGGTGTTCCTGATGGTGCGCTACCAGCTCAATCCGAATATCTGGTTGAGTCCCCTGATGGTGTTCGGCACCCAGTGGTACATCCTGTTCAACGTGGTGGCGGGCGCCTCCACCATTCCCACCGAGCTGCGCCTGGCTGCCGATAACCTCGGCCTCAAAGGCTGGCTGAAATGGAAGCGCGTGTACTTGCCGGCCATTTTTCCGGCGTACGTCACCGGCGCCATCACGGCCAGCGGCGGGTCGTGGAATGCCAGTATCGTGGCCGAATACGTCACGTGGGGCAAGACCACGCTGGCCGCGCAGGGCCTGGGCAGCTACATCAAGCAGATGACCGACGCCGGCGACTTTCACCGCATCGCGCTGGGTATCGGCATCATGTGCATTTTCGTAATGCTGCTGAACCGCTTTTTCTGGCGCAAGCTGTATATGCTGGCCGATAACCGAGGATATTAAAGATGGCACATCTGATTGAACTGGCTGCGGTCGGCAAATCGTTCACCGGCGCCGATGGCACTCCGCGCCGCATCCTCGACGGCGTCGATTTTCAGTTGCGCGAAGGCGAAATCGTCGCGCTGCTGGGCAAATCCGGCTCCGGTAAATCGACGCTGTTGCGCATCATCGCAGGCCTGGTGCCGGCCGATGGTGGCACCGCCAGCTATAACGCGCGCCCGATTGCCGGCCCGGCGCCGGGCGTGGCGATGGTGTTCCAGTCGTTTGCGCTGTTTCCATGGCTGACGGTGCAGCAGAACGTGGAACTGGGCCTGGAAGCGCAGGGCGTGGCGCCGAAAGAGCGCGAAAAACGTGCCGACGCGATGCTGGAGCTGATCGGCCTGTCCGGCTTCGGCGGCGCCTTGCCGCGTGAATTATCTGGCGGCATGCGCCAGCGCGTCGGCATCGCGCGCGCGCTGGTCACCAATCCCGATGTGCTGCTGATGGACGAAGCGTTTTCCGCGCTCGACGTGCTCACCGGCGAAACGCTGCGCAACGATATCCTCGAACTCTGGGACAGCCAGCAAATTCCCACGCGCGGCATCGTCGTGGTGTCGCACAATATCGAGGAAGCGGTGATGATGGCCGACCGCATCATCATCTTGTCGAGCGATCCCGGGCGCATTGTCAGCGAAGTGAAAATCGACCTGCCGCGCCCACGCACGGGTGAAGCGGCGCGCGTGCGCGAACTGATCGACGAGGTATATGGCCTGATGACGCGCCGCCGCGTGCTGGCCACGGTCACCGATTACAACCTGCCCGATACCGATGTCAGCCGGATCGAGGCGGTGCTCGAACTGATCGCCCAGCCACCGTTCAATGGCCACGCCGACTTGCCGCAACTGGCCGAAGAAACCGAGTTGTCCGATGAAGAATTGTTCCCGACCTTCGAAGCGCTGGCCATGCTGGGCTTCGCGCAGGTCGACAGTGGCGACATTTCGCTCACCGCCCTGGGCCTGGCCTACGCCGACGCCGAACAGGCCGAGCGCCAGGATGTGTTTGGCCGCCAGGTGCTGGCCAACGTGCCGCTGGCCGGCCGCATCCGCGCGGCGCTCGATGCGAGCGAGTCGGGCGCACTGTCGGAAAATCCGTTCATCGAATTGCTCGAAGAATCGATGAAGGAAACGCGCGCCCAGCGTACGTTGGGGATCGCCGTGGAGTGGGGCCGGTATGGCGAGTTGTACGAATACGATTTCCGCGGCAAGCGGCTAACCTTGCCGGAAACCGACCCGGCGCACGGCCAGTAGCGTCAGGCGTAGACGTCGATGACGCCGCCGCTGGTGTCACCGATGCGCGAGACTGGCGACGTCGATGGTGAGATAGATGGCGAGGTGGATGGCGCCGCAGCAGGCGCGGTTTCCTTCTGCTGGCTTAGCTTTTCCGCGGCAATCTTGTCCTCGATGGCAGCAATAACTGCTTTGCCCTCCGGTGTTCTGGCCGACGCGCAATGGACATTGTCCGACAGCTGGTGCTGCAGGCGCTCCAGCCGGGCCTGCCGGGCCTGCCCGGCAGCAGGTGCCGGCGCGGCAGAATAGGCGCGCAGGGCGGCGGCGCCCGGGCTCGGGACGGCGCTTACCATGCCAGCACCTTCGGCCCGAGCAGGGCGCCGGCGAGCGCTGGCACCAGCATGCCGAGCACATACCAGGTACCCACGAACACTGGCGACATTTCAGGGCAGTGCAGGCAGTACACCAG
>JALYUM010000111.1 GCA_030853745.1 Pseudomonadota bacterium
GTAGTCAGCTTCATGGTTTCTCCGTGTTCTGGCGCGACGTTAAGGTGCGACGGCGTTGGTGATCAGGTACCCGGCGTCGGCACCGGCCATCACTGGCGCCAGTTCGTCGGTAACCGGATAGATCCAGCTTTTCACGCCGCGCTCGTAGTACGGTTCTTCAACCTGCACATAGCCTTCGAGCTGATAGGTGTAGCCATAGGATGGCTTGCCTTTTTCGGCCATCGATCCCAGATCGACATACGCCAGCACTACATCGCGGCCCCAGATATCGGCAAAGTTGCCGACGTCGTCGGAGAACACCGCTTCGCCGACCAGCACTTGGGCCAGGCCGAACAGCGATGCCAGGATTTCGGCTGTTGCTACGTCACGACCGGTGTACTTCATCCGCTCGACAACTTTCGGGTGGTTCTTCAAGGCTGCGAAAACCGCTGCACCGATTACGGCAACGTTCGCTTTCTTGCCAATTTTTTTGCGGATCACTTCCTTGCCAGTTTCGATGACGGCAATTGGATCGCTCACGCCCGAGGTATCGTTCCACTGGGACGTGCCGGACAGCGTGATTTTGTTGGCTGCGTTGTAATTCGCTGGGTTGCGAGCCACATCTGCCTGGGCTTTTTCCTTGCGCAGGGCAATGATGTCTTGCACGCCACGGATGGTGGCGGCGCCCATGTCGATACCTGGTACCGCGTTCGCTTCCTGCATGGTTTCGATCGGCAGTACACCTTCCAAGGCATGCTGTTCGGTCGCGTATGGCGCACCCTGGTAGCCGAAGGTGATGCGCTTCGTGTCCTGACCAGGGGAGCGGCCCGTCGCGTACAACATGAACGCTTCTTTGCCGAACTGGATGATCTTGCCGGCGCGCTGCTTAACCGAAACCGTTGGGAACAAAACTTGCCCCACAAATTCGTTGTTGGCGTAACCCTGCGCGACCGTGGTCAGGATCGGATCGATGACCCGCGCTTGGGAGTTGTTCATTTGCATGTTGATTCCTTGATGTGGTTGTCGTGGATGGGTTAGTTCGGGATGAGCAGAACTTCGACCATCTGGCCGGCGCCGCTCGCTGCCTGCAGCGCACGCGCTACAGCGACACCTGTATTCTTCGGAACCACGCGTCCCACAGAATCGACTTCCAGCAAGACATCGACCGTGATGGCCGCACCAGCTTCAGCGATCGTGCTGCCCAGCGCGCCGACGGAAACACGTTCACCGGCCCCGGCCGCGAAGTCAGTGAATCCGAGGGCCCGCGCGCCGGCGGCGGGTAACGTACCGAGGCCGGTAACGGCACGGGCTTGAACCAGGGCAGCGACCGCTACCACGGAAAGGGTCAGAACTTTTTTAGCGGCTGCTGCCATGAGAACTCCTTGTTGGGTTTAAATAATCGGAGGCTTAGACGCCGCCGACCGCTTTGAAGGCAGCCATGTACTCGGTGCCGGGGTGTGCTGCCATGTGCTTGAGCGCCTCTTCGTGCAATTCCTGCCGGGTTTTATTGGCGGTAGCAACTGGCAAGGTGACAGGTGGCGCTGCTGCTGGCAGTGGTGCCGGCGCATCGGCAGCGACGGCCGCAGCATGCGCTGCACGCTGCGCCTTCTCGGCTGCAAGTACTGCCATGGCAGCGTGTCCAGGCGTCGATGTGCCGTCGAATTTCATGGTGGTGATCAACGCTTCGTGGCCCGCGATCGATACGCCTTCGATGGCCTGGATGCGCTCGCGCTCACCTTTGGCGCCGTCGGCACGCAGTTCAGCAGCCGCATGCGGGTGGGCGGCGATAATTTCGTCTTTAGTCATTGCAATAGCTCCAGTTTTTGAGGTAGATTTCACGGCAGGGCCACGTCCGACAATCGGGCGCTCCTGATTCAGTTTCGCGACCAGGGCGTCCAGCGTCATGACGCCATCGACCAGTCCGGCTTCAGCCGCTTGGCTGCCGATGAACACACGCCCATCGGCCATCTTTTCCAGCACCACGCTCGCATCGACGCCACGATTGCGCGCAACGGCGCCAACGAAGAGCGAATACATGTAGTCCAGCTGATCCTGGATCGACTGGCGCCCATCTTCCGAAAGGGGCGCGAAGCTGCTGGCGATACGCTTGTACCTGCCGGCACTGATTTCGGTGGTCTTGATGCCTTGCGCCGCTTCGGCGCCGCTGACGTCCTTGTGCATGGCGACCACCCCGATCGAACCCACGCTGGTGGTGTTCTCGGCGATGTACGTGGCGTTGGCCGCGCTGCCGAACCAGTACGCCGCGCTGGCGATGGTGCCGCCGCCCAGCGTGACAATCGGCTTGCCGTTGCGCGCTTCGAAAACCGCGTCGGCCAACGTCTGGATACCGTCGACGGTGCCGCCAGGGCTGTCGACAGACAGGATGATGCTGTGCACCGCTGAATCTGATTGCGCCGCATTGAGACTGCGCCGGGCCAGCTGGCTGCTGGCGCCGCCGGAAATCTGGCTGAACATATTCATTTTTTTGGCGATCACGCCTTCGACCGGGATGACAGCCACACCGTCGATAATTTCGTAGTCCCGCTGCTCGTTGGCCAGTGGCCGGCCCAGACGCGCTTCAATGGCGCCGATGTCGACCATCTCTCCGTGCACATGCGCAGCATAGATGGCATGAAGCTCAAGCAATTTGCCTGGCTCGATTGCCCATGGTGCGCTGAGTACGTCGAAAATCTTCATCAAGGAAAACGCCAGAAGTGCGCCTCATGGTCCGGAGGGCGCTACGGATGCAGCAGGAAGGATTCAAGTTTATGGATTTGGGTTGTCTCAAAACAGGGCAATTTGAGACGACTTTCTATTTTTTTGGCGGTACCGGCAGGGCGTCGTCGGGCGCCGGCGCGGCAGGGCCTTCAGCGGCGCGACCAGCTGGTGGGTAATACATGCCGGCGGCACGCTCGGCTTGGACTTCCTTAATGCGCTGCTCGTGTTTCTGACGCCACGAAACTCCGTCATGCAGGATGCTTTCGGCTTCCTTCGTGCTGATGCCCATGTCGACGCGGGCCTGTGCGGCCTGGACTTCCTTCGCCGGATCGATGCTGCCAGGGCCGTCACCGGTCCAGATGGCACCACGCCACGCTGCGCGCACCAGCTCGCTGGCAAAGTAGCCAGGCGCGCTGATCCTACCTTCGGCAACCTCATCGTCAAGCCATAGCTCAAACACCGGCTGGCACATGTACGTGGACAGCATGTCGCGCCGGCTGCGGAACGCCTTCCATGCCATCAGCAGCGCTGCGCGCGCTGCGCTGTAGCTGCTCTGGAAGTGCATGGTGAGCACTTCGTAAGGCATTTCGAGGGCCATGCCGATCTGGCGCACGATAGCGGCCCAGAATGGATCGAATGCGGGATTTGGACGACCAGGTTGCGTGGTGACGATGTCCTCGCCCGGCAGCAGGTTGACGGCCTGGCCATATTCGAGATCGCCGCTCCAGTTGGTTGCCTTGTCTATCAGTGCCGTCTGCGTCGGGCCATCGAACATGTCATCAAACGCTTCCGGATCCATCTTGACGAACACACTGAACAGGCTACTGACCACTGCCGCATTCAATTCGGCGTCAGTCCAGCGGCTCAGCTGTTTGAGCGGCTCCAGAATGGGTGCGATCATGGGCACGCCACGCACCTGGCCCGGTCGAAGCACCTTGAACATATGCAGGATGTTGCGTCGGCCGGTGCTATCGCCGCGCATTGGCACGCGATCCCACTCGGTAACGCCGCCCAGCACTTCGCCCGGGTGTGTCCTGGCGATGTACATTGCCGTAGTTTCACCCGTCACTGGGTCGAGCTCGATGCCGTCGATCAGCTTGGGCGTGTCCATTTTGTTACTGTTCGGGTTGCACACGCGGTCGGCTTCGATCATCTGCAGCGCGAGGCGCGCCGCGCCGCCAGTTCGGGTCACGCGCGGGGTAATGCAGATTAGGTCGCCACTTTCGAGCATCGTGCGGAGGCCCAAGTCTTGCAGGCCGTAGAAATTTAAGCGGCGCGCCAGATCGCAGTCGAGGGAGATCGCCCAGGTGTCGAACCGGCGCTTCGTGTCGGCGCCCCAAGCCTCGGTCTCATCCGGCGCGAGGCCGAGGAACTTGCCATCGATGGCCGGTGTATACGACAGGCCTGTACCGACGACGTGGCTCACGATCGTATTGAGGGCGCCGAGTGCGACCGGCGCGTTGCGCATCTGGTCGCGGCTGCGCGCGCGCAACATTGGCAGGTCACGAATGATGTCGGCAGTTGCGGATCCGGCGCGCGGCATCCAACGACTCATCGTCGCCGCATCGAGACGGGCCCCGGTATAGCCGCCGCCGAGTGCCAGCGCACCGCGCTGCGCCATGCGCTGCACGGCGAGCTTCGGCGCCACATACGCTATGACCCTGTCCAGCAGGTTTTGTTGATTGAATGGCGTAGCCTTGTCGGACATGCTCAGCCCCCGTAGACAATGGTGCGGTTGCGGCGCCGGCCATTGGCGAGACGGGACAGAGACTTGACGCGCTCATCCCAGGCTTTGACGCCAGCCTGGATGGCGTACAGATCGGCGCGGGTGAGCTTGCGGCCGGCGATCTCGTAGGCTTGATTCGCAAGTACCG
>JALYUM010000114.1 GCA_030853745.1 Pseudomonadota bacterium
GTGATCTGCTAACATTCTCTATTGCAATTCACAGTGGATCTGACAATGAATTCCGTGATGCTCGCTCATTTTCGCTAGCGCCCACCCGCGGCCTCATCGTCTGCCCAACCTCAGCCAGCAGCGCCGCTATGTCGACCCGCTCCAGATATTGACGCGCTTGTGCACCTGCCGTCGATCACTAACAGATTGCAGCGCACGCATTCACAGCAGGCTACAAAGTCGCCGTCGCCAGCTTCACGCCAAACCCCATAAACATTGCGCCCACGCCAGCCGATAAGCCATTCGACAGGCGCTGCCGGCGCCGGAATGCGGCGGCCAGCCGGGTGCCGAGAAAAATGAGTGCGGTCAGGTAAGTGAAGCTGACCAGCTGGCACACCAGCCCGAGCATGCCGAACGACAGCAACGCCGCGTGGAATGCTGGATCGACGAACTGGACGAAAAACGAGATGAAAAACAGGATCGCTTTCGGATTCATCAGGCTGATGGCCAACGCCTTTTTGAATGGATGGGCATCGCGGATGACGGGCGCCGCAGTATCGACCTTTTGTGCGCCCGCACGCAGCTGGCGCCAACAACCGAGCAGCATCTGCAGGCCGATCCAGCCGAGGTAGGCGGCGCCGATGTATTTGACTGCCAGGAACAGCAGTGGACTGGTCTTCAGCAGTGATGCGGCACCGCAGGCGGACAGCACCATCAAGATCAAATCGCCTGCAAACACGCCGCAAGCGCCGAGATAGCCCTGGCGCACGCCGCGCTGGGCAGCCACGCTCAGCACGTATAAAGAATTCGGCCCCGGTAGCAAAACAATCAACACTGTGCCGAGAAAAAAGGTCCAGAAGTCGAGGACGCCAAAATGAGCGAGCATCACGGAATTCATTGTCAGATCCACTGTGAATTGCAATAGAGAATGTTAGCAGATCACGGTGTCTGCAAGGCGGGAATCGCTTTTGCCCAATTCGGCTATCATCCATAAATGATTGCTCTACCGGCAATGTAATTACATCGTTATCAGGAATATTTGCATGGCACACGCTGACTCCCCTTCCCGCTTTTCCAACGTATTGCGCGTCTCGAGCGGCAACTTCCTCGAAATGTTCGATTTTTTCCTGTACGGCTTTTATGCCACCAATATCGCGCGCACTTTTTTCCCGTCGAACAATGAGTCGGCATCGCTGCTGCTGACCTTTGTCACCTTCGGCGCGGGTTTCCTGATGCGCCCGCTTGGTGCCATTTTCCTGGGCAGCACGATCGACCGTATCGGCCGCAGGAAAGGGCTGATCCTTACACTGGCGATCATGTCGTGTGGCACGATCCTGATTGCATTTGTGCCGGGGTACGCGACGATCGGCATCCTGGCGCCGATTTTCGTGTTGATCGGGCGGCTGTTGCAGGGTTTTTCGGCCGGTGTCGAACTGGGCGGTGTGTCGGTCTATCTGTCCGAGATGGCCACGCCGGGAAACAAAGGTTTTTATGTCAGTTGGCAATCGGCCAGCCAGCAAGCCGCAATCATGTTTGCCGCGCTGCTTGGCTACGTACTGAACCAGGTAATGGGCGCACAACAGGTGGCCGACTGGGCATGGCGCATTCCATTTTTCATCGGCTGCGCCATCATCCCGGCCGTGTTCGTCATTCGTCGTTCGCTGCAGGAAACCGAAGAATTCAAAGCCCGCACGCACCGCCCGAATTTTGGCGAAATCATGCAGTCGATGCTAAGTAACTGGCGCATTGTTTTGCTCGGCATGATGATGGTAGTCATGACGACGGTGTCTTTTTATCTCATTACCGTCTATGCGCCGACGTTCGGTAAAAACGTGTTGAAGCTGAGCACGACCGACAGTTTATTGGTGACGTTTTGCATCGGCCTGTCGAACTTTATCTGGTTGCCGGTGATGGGTGCCCTGTCCGATCGTGTGGGTCGCTGGCCCCTGCTGCTGGGCTTTACCATTCTCACGCTACTGACGGCCCATCCGGTGCTGTCGTGGCTGGTAAATGACACGACGTTCACCCATATGCTCGAAGCCGAACTGTGGCTCTCCTTCATGTACGCCAGCTACAACGGCGCGGCCGTGGTGGCATTGACGGAAATCATGCCGGTCGATGTGCGCACCGTGGGCTTCTCACTGGCGTACAGCCTGGCCACCGCCATCTTCGGTGGCTTTACACCGGTGGTCTGCACATGGCTGATCGATACGACCGGCGACAAGGCGGCGCCCGGTTACTGGATGGCGGCGGCCGCGGCGTGTGGCATGGTGGCAACACTCATGATTTATCGCCCGTGGGTGCGCACATCCGCAACTGTTTGAGTGCCTGGCGCGCAGCGTCGTCCTGCGCTGTGCGCCACCCAAGCGCATTGTCGCTGACGAAAACCCATGTCGCGTGGGGAGATTTGCTGAACCGCTGGATGCGCCGCGACGCCACACACACGGTCGAGTGAACGTGCGCGCCAGTCCCGCTGGCAACGGCGTATTCTGAACGTCTTGACAATACAATTCAGCGATATCGCATTTTCCCGCCACAGAAACTG
Source organism: Pseudomonadota bacterium (assembly GCA_030853745.1). Taxonomy (GTDB): domain Bacteria; phylum Pseudomonadota; class Gammaproteobacteria; order Burkholderiales; family Burkholderiaceae_D; genus JALYUM01. The sequence continues at coordinate 2,525 of JALYUM010000114.1, forward strand.
TTCTACGATTATTATGTTGCTACCGGTTACTGATTTTACTGAATAGCATTGCTCGATGCGGCGCCTGCAGGGCACTCGCCTCGCTACCCTCGTCCTGCACGAAAGAATTGCATGAACGATAACACCATGATCGACCAGCCTACCTCGGAGCGGCGTTTCCAGCTGCTTATTGCCAGCGTGATCGACTACGCGATCTACATGCTCGACCCCAGCGGCCATGTGAACAGCTGGAATCCAGGCGCGCAGCGCTTCAAGGGCTACCGCGAACACGAAATTCTGGGCCAGCATTTTTCGGTGTTTTACACGGAAGAAGATCGCCTGTCGGGATTGCCCGAACGCGCGCTGCGCACAGCCCGCGAGCAAGGCAAATTCGAAGCCGAGGGCTGGCATGTACGCAAGGATGGCACCCAGTTCTGGGCCAATGTCGTCATCGATCCCATTCGCGACGAAGCCGGCAACTTCGTCGGGTTTGCCAAGATTACGCGCGACATGACGGCCCAGCATGAAACCCAGCGCGCGCTGCGCGAGGCCGAAGAACGGTTCCGCCTGCTGGTCGAAGGGGTCAGCGATTACGCCATCTACATGCTCTCGCCGGCCGGCATCATCACCAACTGGAACACCGGTGCCCAGCGCATCAAGGGTTACTCCGAGCAGGAAGTGGTTGGCAGTCATTTTTCGCGCTTTTACACGAATGCCGACCGCGCCAAGGGTACGCCGGGCTTAGCGCTCGACGTCGCCACGCGCGTTGGCCGTTTCGAACAGGAAGGCTACCGCCTGCGCAAGGATGGCACGCAGTTCTGGGCCCATGTGGTCATTGACGCCATCCACGATGCCAACGGCGAACTGCTGGGTTTTGCCAAGGTCACGCGCGACATTACCGAGCGCAAGGAAGCCGCCGAAACACTCGAGCGCGCCAACGCGGCGCTGTTTCAGTCGCAAAAAATGGAAGCCATCGGCCAACTTACCGGTGGCATCGCCCACGATTTCAACAATTTGCTGGGCGTGCTGGCGTCCAGCCTGGACTTGCTGGGCATGCGCCTGCATGAACCGTCGGATACACGCCTGCTGAGCACCATGCAGCGCGCCATCGACCGTGGCGCCACGCTGACGCAACAATTGCTGTCGTTCGCGCGCCAGCAACCTTTGAAAGTCGACCTGGTCGATCCGAACCAGCTGATCGAAGGTTTCGAAACCATGCTGCGGCGTGCCGGCGCCCCCAATATCACCTTCGCCCTGGACCTCGAGCCCGACCTGGAAACCGTGGCAGTCGATGCCGCGCGCTTCGAATCGGCGCTGCTGAACCTGGTGGTCAATGCGCGCCATGCCATGCTTGACGGCGGCAGCATGATCATCAAAACCAGCAATGTTTCGCTGCGTACCCACGAGGTTGGGCAACTGCCCTCCGGCACCTATGTGCTGATTCAGGTGATCGACACCGGTCACGGCATGACGCCGGACGTGCTCGCGCATGCGTTCGAGCCATTTTTTACGACCAAGGAAATCGGCAAGGGTACCGGCCTCGGCTTGTCGCAGGTGTACGGTTTCATCGCCCAGTCCGGCGGCGAAGTCATGCTCGACAGTGAAGTTGGCTTCGGCACCACCGTCCGCATTTACTTGCCTGGCCTGGACGCTCCGGTGAAGGCGGTCGAAGCGATGGAGCTCGAATCGGTGTTGATTGTCGAAGATGAATCCGACTTGATGGATGTCGCCAGCGAATTGTTCCGCAGCATGGGCTATGAAGTCATCACCGCCAGTAACGGTACCGATGCCCTTGATATCCTCGAGCGCAAGGCCCACATCGATATCTTGTTTACCGATGTGATGATGCCAAATGGTATGAATGGCATCGAACTTGCGCGCTTTGCTGCGCAGCGCTATCCATCGATGAAAATCATCCTGGCGTCGGGCTATACACTGCCGTCGCTGCGTGCTCAATATGGCGATATCGACAAATTCACCTTCATGAGCAAACCTTACCGATTATCTGATCTGGCCAAGAAACTGCGGGGTGCATGAAGTAATCGATGGCGCGCGGTGTGGCGCAGATTTGCAGCCGCACCACAAATTTTTTAAAGAAAAATACACGAGAACAACATCGGCGTAGAATGAGTTTATTGCGACAAGGCAATACTACATACCATGCAAATCGTCCATTCCTCCCCCACCCCTTTTCCGGCCGCCAGCGCGCTGCGCCTGAACGAGCTGATCGCCGCCCTCAGCCACGCCCTCGACATCACCGAGGGCCAGCCCGAGGGACACTGCATCCGCTGTTGCTGGATTGGCATGCATGTGGGCCGCGAGATGGGTTTGCCGGACGACGACATGTGGGACCTGTATTACACGCTGCTGCTGAAAGATCTGGGTTGTTCGAGCAACGCTGCGCGCATCTGCGAGCTGTACATGACCGACGACCTGACCTTCAAACGCGACTTCAAAACAGTGGGCGACAGCCTGCCGAGCGTGCTGCACTTTGTGCTGAAACACACGGGTTTAAAAGCCGGGCTGGCTGAACGTTTCCGCAGCGTACTGACCATCCTGCGCGACGGCCCGGCAATTTCACAAAGCCTGATTGCCACCCGCTGCCAGCGCGGTGCCGATATTGCCCGCCTGCTGCGTTTTTCCGAAGCGGTGGCCGAAGGCATTTACAGCCTGGACGAACACTACAATGGCCAGGGCAAGCCAGATAAACTGGCCGGCGACGCCATTCCGATGTTTTCCCGCATCGCCCTGCTGGCCCAGGTGGTCGACGTTTTCGTCATCGCCGATGGCCGTACCGCAGCGCTGAAAGAATTACGGCGCCGCGCCGGCACCTGGTTCGATCCTGCCCTGGTGGCGGCGTTTGAACGCGTCGCCACACGTGCCGAGTTCTGGACCACATATGACTCGCCCGGCATCACCGATGCCGTGCACGCACTCGAACCGCGTTCGCGCGAAGTCGCACTCGATGAGGATTATTTGGACGACATCGCCATTGCGTTCGGCCAGGTCGTCGATTCGAAAAGTCCGTACACCAGCGGACACAGCGAGCGGGTGGCCCTGTACACCGACATGATCGCCGAAACCCTGGGCCTGTCGCCAGAGCGGCGGCGCTGGCTGAAACGCGGCGCGCTGCTGCACGACGTGGGCAAACTGGGCGTCAGCAACAGCGTGCTCGACAAGGCAGGCAAGCTCGACATCGCCGAGTGGGACGAGGTCAAAATGCACGCCAGCTACACCGAAACCATTTTGGGGCGCATCAATGCGTTTGCCGAACTGGCCAAAGTGGCAGCGGCGCACCACGAGCGCCTCGATGGCGGCGGCTATCCGCGCGGCTTGTCGGGCGACCAGATCAGTCTGGAAACACGCATCATTACCTGCGCCGACATTTTCGATGCGATCACTGCCGAACGGCCGTATCGCGCCGCCATTCCGGTGCCAAAAACGCTGGAAATCATGGCAGAAACTGTCGGTACGGCTATCGATGTCGAATGCTTCGAGGCCCTCAAGCGCGCTATTGAAAAGCTGTCGCAGAATTCGGTCGATGCGTTGCAGGAAATGTTTGCCTGAGGGTTACCGGGCCGCAGGCGCCTGCCAACCAGCATACTTTTTTTCGATTTTCTTCATGCTGCCGTCGCGCTGCATTGCCACGATGGTCGCATTCATGCGCGCCACCAGCGCATCCGGTACAGCAAGGTTGCAGGCCAGATAGACATCGACTCGCCGGAACGTGAGTACCGGGACGATGCGTCCTTCCCAACCATTCTGCGCCAGCATATTGCTGCCGCGACGGGTGCTCACTGCCCACAAATCGATCCGGCCCTGCAGCAGCTTGCGCGGGTTGAGCTCTTCGCTTTGAGCAGCATCCACCCTGAAGCCGCGTTCGCGCAGGAAATTGCTGCGCGCGTCGCCGTTGTACGTACCGATGAGCAGATGGCGCGCATCTTCGAGTCTGGTCAGTCGATATCGACGGTCCTTGCGGCCCATCAGCACCCAATCGGCACTGTCGGTCGGCCCGATCCATTTGAACAGTTTTTCGCGCTCGGGCAGGCGGGTGGTGGAGAACACGCAGGTAGCAGGCCGTGCCTGGGCTGCGGTGTAGGCCCGTTTCCATGGCTGGATATGAATGGTGTACGCAATGCCTGCACGTTGCATTACTTCACGCAACTTGTCGGTAGCGCTGCCGATCACCTCGCTATCGCTGCCATTTTTCAACATGCTGGTGGGCGGCGCCTGTTCGGTCAGCAACGTCAGCCGCGGTTTTGGCGCCGCTGCCCAAGCAGTCTGCATCATGGTTGCCAGCAGCAAGCCGGCCAGTATCGTTCTGCTTCCGCCTGCCATCCGTGACATCCTTTCCTTCAGCCGCCCTCGATGCGCATGGCCGGCACTGCTGCCAGTGTGTTGCAGCGCGCTATCACTTCGCGATACAACGCCATGTAATTCTCGGCCATGCGGTCCGCGGTGAAAAGTTCTTCGTAACGCAAGGCAGCGCGCTTGCCCATGGACTCGGCCAACGCGGGGTTTTCCCACAATGTGCGCATCGCCGTGCCAAAAGCCTGCGAATCGTCCGGCGGCACCACCAGACCGGTTTCGCCGTCGATGTTGATATACGTGGTACCCGTGCCAATTTCGCTGGAAATCATTGGCTTGCCAAACATGGCGCCCTCCAGCAAAGAAATGCCGAACGCTTCCGAGCGCAAATGCGATGGAAATGCCATCGCGTAGCACAAGGTCAGCAACGCCACCTTGTCGGCGTCGTCGAGCGCGCCGACAAACATCACATGGGCCAGGCCCAGGCGGGCGGCGTGGGCTTTCAGTTCCAGTTCGATCGGGCCGGCACCGACGATTACTACCGGATAATCCGAGTGCGCCACAGCATCGAGCAGCACATGCAAACCCTTGTAGTAGCGTAACACGCCGACGAACAGGAAAAACTTGATGCCGACTTTATCGCGCCAGAACGCCAGCCGGTCCGCATCGGGGGCAGGATAGGTTGTTTTGTCGAGGCCGTAAGTAATGATGCGGGTCTTGTCGCGATACTGGTCCAGTACTGCGGACGAGGCCAGGTAATTGGGCGAGGTGGCGACGATCGCGTCGACGCTGCCCAAAAACAGTCGCTTGAGTGGCTGGTAGAGGCGCAACAGCATCTTCTGGCGCACGATATCCGAATGGTACGTCACGACAGTGGGCTTGTTGACGCGCGCCAAAAAATGCGCCAGGTCCATGAACGGCCACGGAAAGTGGTAATGCACCACGTCGCATTCGGCGGCCAGGCGTGCCAGCGCTGCCAAGGCGGCAAACGAACAACCGTTCGACGCAATTTCAAAGTCGAGCGGTACGCGCACCACGGTGTGTCCCTCAAACACGACCGGCTCGAGTTCCTTGGCGCGCGACAGCGACAACACTACATTGCTCGCACCGAGGCGGCCTGTGCCCACGGCCATCTGGCGTATCACCTGCTCGATGCCGCCGACCGAATCGGGATAGTAGGTTTTATAGAAGTGCAGGATGCGCAACGGAGCAGCCGGGCTTGCAGCAGTATCTGCTGTGGCGGGCGCCAGGTACTGCATGGACGCAGGCTTGTTCACGCGTGATACATCCAGCGCAATGTGTCGATCAGTGGTACCTGCTCGACCGGGCCGATGGCCTGGTCCAGCTTGGCGCGGCTGCCGGTCAGGGTCAACACATCGTTACTGCGCACAAACGCCGGATTGACCCTGACGTCGATCTGGTAACCCGCCATCTCTTCCATCATCGTGATGACGCTTTGCAGTGACGTCGAGTGGCCCGAGCAGACGTTGAACGCCGGACTCGACCACGATGCCCCCGCCGCAGCGCCAACCAGACCGCGGTAACTGCGTACGATGGCGCGCACATCGGAAAAATCCCGCGCGATGGCCAGGTTGCCCAGTTCGATTTCGCGCGCGCCCCGGCGGAAGTGGCTGACGATTTTCGGCAACAAAAAATTGTCGGTCTGGCCAACGCCGGTGTAATTGAACGGCCGCGCGAGAATGATGGGCAGACGATCCATCCACAGGCGCGCCATGTATTCCATGGCGAGTTTGCTGACGGCGTAATCGTTGGCGGGCGCCGGTGCGACGCGTTCATCAATGACGTCGACATCGGCGTTGCCGTAGATGTTGGCAGACGACGCCAGCAGCACGGCGCTGGGCCGGTGCGGGCAGGCCGCCAGTGCTTCAAGCAGGTTGCGGGTCCCCATCACGTTGACCTGGTACATCAGGTCAACGTTGGCATTGGCCACGAAGGCAATCCCGGCCAGGTGGACCACCACGTCGGGCCGCACCTGCTCGATCATCGCAGCGACTGCGGCACGGTCGCGCATATCGACGATGAAAGTATCCACCGGCGCGCCATCGGGTTCCACATCCGCTGCCACAGCGGTGCCAAACACGCGGTAACCCGCCGCGGTCAACTCCTGCGCCATGTAGTAGCCGGTGAAGCCCGTCAATCCGGTGATCAGCGCACGCTTGCCGGCGCCTTCGCGCATGGTGCTGCTGATCATCTTAGAACGAGAAACCGAGCTTGTTGCGACGCAGGTCGGCTTCGACCATCATCTGGCACAGCTGCTCGAGCGTGGTTGCCGGCTTCCAGCCCAGTTCGCGCTCGGCCTTGGCCGGATCGCCAATCAACAGCTCGACTTCGGCAGGACGGTAGAATTTCGGGCTGACACGCACCAGCTCTTTGCCGGTACGGGCGCAATGGCCGGTTTCGCTGTCGGCCTTGCCCTTCCATTCGATAGCCACGTCGGTTGCCTTGAACGCCATGCTGACAAAGTCGCGGACGGTCTCAGTGCGGTTGGTGGCCAGCACGAAGGTATCGGGCTGGTCGGCCTGCAGCATGCGCCACATGCCTTCGACGTATTCCTTGGCATAACCCCAGTCGCGCTTGGCGTCCAGGTTGCCCAGTTCCAGCACATCCTGCTTGCCCAGATTGATCTTGGCAACCGTATCGGTAATTTTACGGGTCACGAACTCACGGCCGCGCAGTGGCGATTCGTGATTGAACAGAATGCCCGACGATCCAAAAATACCGTACGACTCGCGGTAGTTGACCGTCATCCAGTGCGCGTACAGCTTGGCCACACCGTAAGGGCTGCGGGGATAAAACGGGGTCGATTCAATTTGCGGCACGGCTTGCACCAGGCCGAACATTTCGGACGTGGAAGCCTGGTAGAAGCGGATCTTCGGATTTACCGTACGGATCGCTTCCAGCAGGTGGACTGCGCCGATGCCGGTGATGGCTGCCGTGGCAAGGGGCTGGTCGAACGATACGCCGACAAAACTTTGCGCGGCCAGGTTGTACACCTCGTCCGGCTGGACGTTCTGGATCAGGCGGATGCTCGACGCCAGGTCGGTCAGGTCGTATTCGACAAGTGTCAAATTCGGGTGCGCCTGCACTTCAAGCTCGTCGATCCGCCAGAAGTTGACCGAACTGGAGCGGCGGTAGGTGCCGGTGACGAGGTAGCCTTTTTTCAGCAGAAGCTCGGCGAGGTAAGCACCGTCCTGGCCAGTAATGCCTGTAATTAAGGCTTTCTTCGTAGCTTGCATAGTGATGAATGATGTGAATGAGTGGAAGGCTGCCAGCCTGACTGAGGCCAGTCCGGCAGTTTAACAGAGCGAGCATCGAATTTCGTTTTCAAAAAATCAACGAAAAGAGCGCTAAATTGTCTGAATATTGTCGCATTATGGCTGCGCCGATGCCGCACGGGGCTGTCTTTACGGTTTGTTACGTGCATTGATCAACGAACCGCGTCGAAAGGCCAGTTTCAGGCAACCTGGCCGAACTTTTCGTTCAGCCAAGTGTCTCTCTTGTTATGGACGCTGCGAAACTGCGTCGACAACGCACAGCGCCGTCATGTTGACGATCCGGCGCACCGTGGCGGACGGTGTCAAGATGTGCACCGGCCTGGCGCAACCGAGCAATACCGGGCCGATTGCGATACCGTTGCCGGCCGCAGTTTTCAACAGATTGTAGGAAATGTTGGCGGCATCCATGTTCGGCATGACCAGCAGGTTGGCGTCGTTTTTCAGTGTCGACGTCGGCATCACCTTGTTGCGCAACGTAGTGTTGAGCGCGGCGTCGCCATGCATTTCACCATCGACTTCCAGGCCGGGTGCTTTTTGCTTCAACAGTGCCAGTGCGGCGCGCATTTTCTTCGCCGATTCGCTGTTCGCCGAGCCGAAGTTGGAATGCGACAGCAAGGCCGCGTGCGGCTGGATGCCGAAGCGTTCCATTTCCTCGGCGGCCAGGATGGTCATGTCAGCGAGTTGCTCGGCGGTGGGGTTTTCGTTGACGTGCGTGTCGATCAGCGCCAGCTGGCGGTCCGGCATGATCAGGAAATTCATGGCGGCGTACACGTTCGCGCCGGCGCGCATGCCCAGCACCTGGTCGATGTAGTGCAGGTGCAGATTGGTGGTGCCGTACGTGCCGCAGATCATGCCATCGGCGTCGCCCTTGTGGATCATCATCGAACCTATCAGCGTATGGCGGCGGCGCATTTCCAGCTTGGCCATATCCTGCGTGACACCCTTGCGGCTGGTCATCTCCAAATACGTCTGCCAGTAATCGCGGTAACGCTCGTCGAAATCAGGGTTGATGACATCGAAATGCTCACCCATTTTCAGGCGCAGGCCAAATTTTTCGATGCGTGCAGCCAGCACGGCAGGACGCCCCACCAGGATCGGCCGTGCCAGTTTTTCGTCGACCACTACTTGCACGGCGCGCAGGATACGCTCTTCTTCGCCCTCGGCGAAGACGATGCGCTTCATTTCTGCCGGCGCCGTTTTGGCGATCTGGAACAGCGGCTTCATGAAGGTGCCGCTGCGGTACACGAATTGCTGCAGGCTCTCGGCGTACGCTTCCAGGTCGGCGATCGGACGCGTTGCCACGCCCGAATCTTCCGCAGCCTTGGCCACTGCCGGGGCGATATGGATCAGCAGGCGCGGGTCGAACGGCATCGGAATCAGGTATTCCGGACCGAACGACAGGTTGGCGATGCCGTATGTGGTGGCAACGACGTCCGACTGCTCGGCGTGGGCCAGATCGGCAATCGCGTGCACCACCGCAATTTCCATCTCGCGCGTGATGGTGGTGGCGCCGCAATCGAGGGCACCGCGGAAAATGTACGGGAAGCACAGCACATTGTTGACCTGATTCGGATAGTCCGAACGACCGGTCGCCAGGATCGCATCGCTGCGCACGGCTTTCGCGTCTTCTGGCAGAATTTCCGGGTGCGGATTGGCCAGCGCGAGAATCAACGGATTCGGCGCCATGCCGATCACCATCTCAGGTTTCAGTACGCCGCCAGCCGACAGGCCGAGGAAAATATCCGCGCCCGGCATCACTTCGGCCAGCGTACGGAACGGCGTGTCCTGGGCAAAGCGGGCTTTGTCCGGATCCATCAGCTCGACACGGCCGGTATACACCACGCCGGCCAGATCGGTCACGAAAATGTTTTCGAGCGGGAAGCCAAGGTCGACAATCAGGTCGAGGCACGCCAGCGCTGCAGCACCCGCGCCGGACACGACCAGCTTGCAGTTTTTGATGTCCTTGTTGACAACTTTCATGCCGTTCAGGATGGCTGCGCCGACGATGATCGCGGTGCCGTGCTGATCATCGTGGAAGACCGGAATTTTCATCCGTTCGCGCAGCTGGCGCTCGATGTAGAAGCACTCCGGCGCCTTGATGTCTTCCAGGTTCACGCCGCCGAACGTCGGTTCGAGCGACGCGATAATGTCGACCAGTTTATCCGGGTCGTTTTCAGCAATCTCGATGTCGAACACGTCGATACCGGCAAATTTCTTGAACAGGACGCCCTTGCCTTCCATCACCGGCTTCGAGGCCAACGGGCCGATGTTGCCCAGGCCCAGTACGGCGGTGCCGTTGGTAATTACCGCCACCAGGTTGCCGCGCGCCGTATATTTATAGACGTTGGCCGGGTCCTTAACGATTTCTTCGCATGGCGCCGCCACGCCCGGCGAGTACGCCAGGGCCAGGTCGCGCTGATTCAGCAGGCCCTTGGTGGGCGTTACGCTGATCTTTCCCGGGCTCGGGAACTGGTGGTATTCGAGCGCTGCAACGCGAAGTTGCTGGCGGCGTTCTTCTTTTTTATCCGATGACGAATCCATGCTGTGACAGCCTTCCTGAACCGGGGTGTGGGGCAAGGATTTTATCAGACTCGCACTTTCAGCCAGCAAGGAATATATGTGCAGAGGTTTCGAGGCGTTAAAATCGTGCATGCTCTCCGAATTCGACCTCATCAAGCAATATTTCCAACGCCCACGCGCAGACCGGCCCGGCACCGTGCTCGGCATCGGCGACGATTGCGCGCTGCTGCAACCTGCCCCCGGGCGCCAGCTGGCCATTTCCTCCGACATGCTGGTCGAGGGCCGCCATTTCTTTACTGGCGCCGATCCGCGCATGCTGGGCCATAAAAGCCTCGCGGTGAATTTGTCGGACCTGGCCGCCATGGGCGCCCGCCCCACCGCGTTCACGCTGGCGCTGGCGCTGCCGGCCGCCGACCGCGACTGGTTGGCCGGGTTTTCAGAAGGATTGTTCGCACTGGCCGACGCGTTCGATTGCGAATTGATCGGCGGCGACACCACCAAGGGCCCGCTGACGATCTGCATCACCGTGTTCGGCAGCCTGGCACCGGGGCAGGCGCTGCGCCGCGCAGCGGCAAAAGTTGGCGACGACGTGTGGATTTCCGGCACGCTGGGCGATGCGCGGCTGGCCCTGGGCGCTTACTGGAACGAGCAGATATTGACACCTGCGGAGCTGGCTGCAGCCGCGCCGCGCATGCACATGCCGACGCCGCGCGTGGCGCTGGGGCGGCTGCTTGCCGAGGGTGGATTGGCCCACGCAGCGCTGGACATTTCGGATGGACTGATTGGCGACGTGGGCCACATTCTGAGCGCATCCGGCGTGGGCGCCACGCTTGTTGCCGACGCGCTGCCGGCAGGGCCGGTGCTGGCTACGCAAGACCGCGCACTGCGGCGCCGCTTCACGGTGGCCGGGGGCGACGATTACGAGCTCTGCTTCACAGCGGCGCCGGCGCAGCGCGACGCAATTCTGGCGGCGGGGATTGCCTGCGAAACGGCGGTGACGCGGGTCGGCACCATCGACGCGGCGCCGGGTTTGCGCTGGACCGATGCGAACGGCGCGCTGCTCGACCTGGACGTGCACGCCTGGGACCATTTCAGTACCGATCGGTGATTACGCGTCACCTTCGCGGGGGCGAAAAGCCACATTGAGCGCGTCATCTTCGCCAAGGCAAAAGCGATAGCACTTAGCGCGTCATCTTCGCCAAGGCAAAAAGCCATCAACAGTTAGCGCGTCATCCTCGCGAAGGCGGGGACCCATTGCACTTTTGCAGCATCACGGACGTCCAGTCAGAGTTGACGGGGTATAGGTTCCCGCCTGCGCGGGAATGACGGTGTCCGGGAGGTTTGCGCCTGCGCTGAATGACGGTGTCCGGGAAGATTGCGCCTGCGCTGGAATGACGGTGTTTGGAAGACTTGCACCTACGCCGGAAAGACGGTGTCCGGGATGTTCCCGCCTGCACTGAAAAACGGTGTCCTGGAAGTTCCCGCCTGCGCTGGAGAGACCGTGTCAGGGAGGATTCCGCCTGCACTGAAAGACGGTGTCCGGGAAGATTGCGCCTGCCCTGAAACAACGGTGTCCGTAAGCAAACGTAGTCAAACCGTCGGCGCCTCGACAGCCTCCTCGCGCGGCGTCTTGCGGTCGTCATACGGGTCCTGCGCGGCCCAGTAATGCCGGAACGCCTGGCGCAGGTTCTCGCGCAGACTGGCGTCATGCAGCGGCTTGGTATAAAACCGGTCGATGGTGCCACGGTTGATGGCGTCGAGCACTTCGTCAATCCGCGTATCCTCCGACAAAATGATGCGGATCGTCGACGGGTACATTTCCTTCGCCTTGCTGAGAAATTCGGTGCCGCTCATGGTCGGCATGCGCTGGTCGCACAGGATCACTTGCACCGGATACAAGGCCAGCAACTCAAACCCCTCGGTGGTGGACGCGGCGGTGAGCACCCGGTAGCCGTCGCGCCGGAACAGGCGGTGCAGCGACGTGAGCAGCGCCACGTCGTCGTCCACCACCAGCACCGTCTCAAGGTTGCCATCGTGGATGGACGGCGCTTCCGGCCGCTCGGCGTTGTCGCGCACCAGTTGCGCCAGGTCGACCGGCGGCAGCGCGCGCGAAAAGTGGAAGCCCTGGATATCGTCGCAGCGGTTGCGCCGTAAATACGCCATTTGTGCACGCGACTCGACGCCCTCGGCCACCACTTGCATGTGCAGACTGTGCGCCATGCTGATGATGGCCAGCGCAATGGCGGCATCGTCCGGATTGGTGGTGATATCGCGCACAAAGGCGATATCGATTTTCAGCTTGTCGATCGGGAAGCGCTTTAAATACGCCAGGCTGGAGTAGCCGGTGCCGAAATCGTCGATGGCAATGGTGATGCCCAGCGCTTTCAGACGCCCCAGCACGTCGATGGTGTGTTCGGCATGCGACATCAGCGCACTTTCGGTCAGCTCCAGCTCAAGCAGCGTCGGGTCGACCTGATGCCGCGCCAGCGCTGCCCGGACGGACCCTTCCAGGTCGCCTTCGACGAACTGGCGGCTCGACACATTGACTGCCACCCGCACATCCTTCACCCCCTCGCGCGCCCACGCGGCAATCTGGCGGCAGGCAGCATCGATGATCCAGTCGCCCACCCGCACCACCATGCCGGTTTCTTCCATGATGGGCACGAACTGGGCGGGATACACCAGGCCGTAGCCGGGCCGGTTCCAGCGCAGCAGCGCCTCGACCCCGCTGACGCGCCCCGTGTTCAGGTGCAGTTTCGGCTGGTAATGCAGCACGAACTGGTCGAGCGTGAGCGCGTCGCGCAGCGCCACCTCGAGGTCGAGCCGTGCCAGCACTTGCTTGTTCATGCCGCTGGTGAAAAAACGGTAGCCGTCGCGCCCGGCTTCGCGCGCACGCACCATCGCGGTGTCGGCAAATTTGACCAGTGTGCCAGGGTCGAGCGCATCGTCCGGATACATGGCGATGCCGATCGAGGCCGTCAGGATGGCTTGCTGGCCGTGCAGGTCGAACGGCAGGCGCAACGCTTCGCGCACATCGTTGGCGACGCGCTCCGCATCCTGCTGATCGCGCGGCATGGTAAGCGTCAGGGCAAACTCGTCGCCGCCGAGGCGCCCGACGGTGTCGCGCAGATGCACGCAATTGACCAGGCGTGTGCTGAACTGGCGCAGCAACTCGTCCCCAAGCGTGGCCCCCAGCGTATCGTTGATGCTCTTGAAACGGTCGAGCGACAGGAACAGCACGGCCACGCGCCAGTGTTTGTCCTGCGCTTGCTCGACGGCATCGCGCAGGTTCTGGAAAAACAGACGCCGGTTCGGCAGGCCAGTCAGGGCGTCATAGCTGGCCAGGTGTTTCAGCCGCTGCTGCGCCTGCTGGCGCTCGCTGATGTCGCGCGCCACGGCAATCAGCATGGGGCGGCCGTGTTGCTCGTCGCTGGTGCCCGGCTGCAGTTGCCAGCTGGTTTCCACCGGCACTGTGCCCTTGCCGTCCACGCACAGCAACTCGGTTTCTTCCACGTCGTGTTCGCGCGGATGTTTGCGCGGCTTGGCGTGATGTTTCAATTTGCCATGCTTGGCCAGGCCGAGTTTCACCGGGTCGATGCGCAGCAACGCGTCGCGCCCGTAGCCCAGCATGCGGCACGCGCCCTCGCTGACATCGACAATCGCCATGGTGCGCGGATCGATCAGAAAAATGGCGTCGGCAGTGGCATCCATGGCCACCCGGAAGCGCTCGAGCGCGGCGGTACGTTCGCGCACGGTCTGCTCCATGCGGGCGCCGTAATTGCGCGCTTCCCGGTGCAACAGGCGCACCTCGAGCACGTTGCGGACGCGCGTCAGCGCCTCGACGCCATTCACGGGCTTATCGATAAAATCGCGCGCACCCGCTTCCACGGCGCGCAGCTTCAGGGTTGCGTCGCCCGTCATGGCCAGCACTGGCAGCCAGCCGTCCGGGGCGCTCTGTTGCAGCGCAGCCATGACGGCAAAACCGTCGCAGCCGGGCGTGGTGAGGTCGAGGTCCAGCACGATCAGATCGAACGGCGTCGCGGCGTGCAGCGTGGCAACCGCGCGGGCGTTGTCTGTCGTGCTGATCGACCGGTAACCATTGTGGGCAAGCAGGCCGGAGAGGCTTCGCCGCTCTGCCGCGTCATCGCCGACCAGCAGGATGCGTGCCTGGAGAATGTCATCCTGTTCGATCATTACCGCAATTCCTTTTACTTCCCTTCGTCTATCACGCTGAAAATTGCCGCCGGCATGGCGCCGGCAACATGCAAACCATAGCATCCCGCGCGCGCATTACGGCGCACGCCATGGTGCGCGCGGCAGCCAGATTCGCGCCCTGCCGCTGCCCATTCGCTGGTAAAGTAAGCATGTGGCTGACAACAGGAGCGCAGTGTGACAAACCAATCGACACCCCCTATTTTTGACCTGGCTGCCAGCGTGGGAACAGCGCTGCAACAGCACAGGCTGGTCCTGGCCACGGCCGAGTCGTGCACCGGCGGCGGCATCTCCCAGGCCGTCACCGACATTGCCGGCTCGACCAGCTGGTTCGACTGCGGCTTCGTCGTCTACTCGAACGCGTCCAAAACCGAACTGCTCGACGTTCCCGATGCGCTGATCGCCCAGTTTGGCTCGGTCAGCGAGGAAGTCGCCGCAGCCATGGCGCAAGGCGTACTGGCCAGCAGCAATGCCAGCGTCGCACTGTCGACCACCGGCATTGCCGGCCCCACCGGCGCGGTACCCGGCAAACCGGTGGGCACCGTCTGTTTCGGCTGGGCCACCAAAAATGCCGTCCACACCGAGCGCCTCGTGTTTGCCGGCGATCGTCAGGCAGTACGCGAACAATCGGTGCGCCATGCGCTGCAAGGCTTGCTGCGTTTTGTGGCGTAGCGTTGCCGGCATCGTGTTGTTGACGGCGGCGCCCTGTTACGGCGCCACCTACACCGTCTACGCGGCTGGCGATATTGCCCGCTGCAGTCATCCCGATCCGCGCTGGTCGGGTGCCGCCGATACCGCCGACCTGGTCGCTGCCGCACTGGCGCAGGACCCCGACGCTGCCGTCCTGACGCTGGGCGACCATACCTATCCGGTCGGTGCACCCGGCGAATTTGCCAGTTGTTACGCGCCAACGTGGGGCCGGTTCAAGGACCGCACCTGGCCCACGCCCGGCAACCATGAGTACGCCACGCCGGGGGCAGCACCCTACTTCGCGTATTTTGGCGCGCGCGCCGGCATCGGTTATTACAGCACCGAGATGGGCAACTGGCATGTCATTTCGCTCAACAGCCAGATCAGCGGCGCTGCCGCCGACGCCCAGCTGGCGTGGCTGCGCGCAGACCTGGTGCGCCATCCGGCGCGCTGCACCCTCGCTTACTGGCACGTGCCCCTGTATAGTTCCGGTGGGCATCGGCCAGATCGCCGCATGCGTGCAGCCTGGCAGATGTTGTATGACGCCGGCGCCGATCTGGTGCTGTCCGGCCATGACCATGAGTACGAGCGGTTTGCGCCGCAAGATGCCCACGGCAACATCGACCGGGCCCGTGGCATGCGCCAGTTCGTGGTCGGCACCGGTGGCGCGTACGCCACGCCGTTCGTATTTTTCCAGCCGAACAGCGAAGCGCGCGACAGCAGCAGTACGGGGGTGTTACGCCTGCGCCTGCACGACGACGGTTATGAATGGACGTTCCTTCAGGCATCCCGGAACGGCCTCGATAATGGCGCACTACCGGATCACGGCAAGGCCAGCTGTCACTAGCCAGCCTTCAGGTGTGAAGCCAGAGATTAACCAAGCAGTTTCAAATACGCGGAGCAACGATGCACAACACGGTACATTTCATCCTGCAGGGCAAAGGCGGCATCGGCAAAACGCTGGTCTCGACCATCCTGGCCCAATGGATGGCAGGGCAGGACGACAAGCCCTTGCGCTGCTTCGATACCGACCAGGAAAATCCGACGTTTTCGCGCTACAAGGCGATGAACGTGCGCCACGTTCCGGTGATGACCGATACGCGCACCATCGATCCCAAGCGTTTCGATGCACTGATGATCGACCTGCTCGAAGAAGACGGCAATTGCGTCGTCGACAACGGCGCCAATACCTTTTCGCCGCTGATGGCATATTTGCTCGAGAACGATTGCTTCGCGATGCTGCAGGATGCCGGCCGCAAGGTGTATATCCACGTAATTGTCGGCGGCGGCGATACCCTGCACGACACCGCTACCGGTTTTACGGCGACGGCAAAAGCTACCACCGTGCCGCTGGTGCTGTGGGAAAACCAGCACTTCGGCCTGCTGCAATCGGCCAGCGGCAAATTGTTCACCGAGTCGCAAACCTACGCCGATCACGCCCACCGCGTGGCCGGGCGCGTAGTGCTCAGCGTGCGCAATGCCGATACCTTCGGCGCCGACATCAAGAAAATGAATATCGCCCGCCTGACGCTCGACGAAGTGCGCGCCAGCGAGAAATTCAATGTCATGGAAAAGCAGCGCATCAAAGTGGTGTTCCGCGACCTGTTCGAGCAACTCGACAAGGTCAACTGGTAAGCGCCATGGACCAGCAAAACTCCGCAACCTGGTGTTTGAAAAAACCGGCGTGCGCATTGACGTCGACGACCCGGTGTTCGCGCTGGTGGCGCTGAACGAGGCCGTGCTGGAAGAAGCGGTCGAGCGCCATATTGCGCTGTTGCACGAAGCCAGCGCGCAGATTACCGGCTTGCCGTCGCGCCCGGTCAGCGCGGCATCCCAGCGCCAGCATCCGGCGCTTGTCGGCATTGGCGCCGCCGTGCTGTGCGCCGTGCTGGTGCTGACCGGACAGGCGCTGTGGTTCCGGCAGCCACCTGCGCCGGCGCCGGCTTTGGCACCAGCAACACTGTCGGACGAACAAAGAACTGCCCTGAACAATGCCGCAAAATTGCGCGCGATCGTCGATAAACTCGACCGTAAAACCAGGGCCACCATCGATACGGAAATGGCAAAGAAATAATCATGTCAGCACACGATCACAAGCACGACCACAAGCACGACGACCATGGACACAGCCATGGTCACCACCACCCTTTACCAAGCGACCATGGCAAGGCATTTGCGCTGGCCATCGGCATCAACACGCTGTTCGTCGTCATCGAATTTGTCTACGGTTTCATCGCCAACTCCACCGCGCTGATGGCCGATGCGGGCCACAATCTGTCCGATGTACTCGGACTGGCGCTGGCCTGGGGCGCCGCCGTGCTGGCCAAGCGCGCGCCCAGCAAGGATTTCACGTACGGTCTGCGCGGCACATCGATTGTCGCGGCCTTGCTGAATGCCTTGTTGCTGATGCTGGCATGCGGCGCCATTGCCTGGGAAGCCGTGCAGCGCTTTACGGCGCCGCCACCGGTGGCCGGCATGACGGTGTCGATCGTTGCCGCCATCGGCGTGGCCGTGAATGCATTTTCAGCCTGGCTGTTCATGGCCGGCAGCAAGAACGACCTGAATATCCGCGGCGCTTATCAACACATGGCGGCCGACGCTGCCACCTCGCTGGGCGTGGTCATTTCCGGCATCGTCATCATGTACACCGGCTGGACCTGGCTCGACCCGGCAGTCAGCCTGGTGATTGTCGTGATGATCGTGATCGGCACCTGGTCGCTGCTGCGCGAATCGGTGCAACTGGTGCTCGCGGGCGTGCCGCCCAGTATCGACAGCACCGCGGTGCAGACTTATCTGGCACAACAGGACGGCGTAGCGGCAATACACGACCTGCACATCTGGGCGCTGAGCACGACAGAGACCGCACTCACCGCGCATCTGGTGATGCCGGCTGGCTACCCGGGGGACGCCCATATCGATGCGCTGGTGAGCAAGCTACGCGAAGAGTTCAACATCCACCATTGCACACTGCAGGTCGAGGAAGGCACCACCGACCACAGCTGCACGTTGCACGCCTCGCCACACTAATCGGCCAGGTTCGCAAACAACGGTGTGCTCAGATAGCGCTCGCCGAATGACGGGATGATCACCACGATCAGCTTGTCAGCATTCTCCGGCCGGCGCCCCACTTCCAGCGCCGCCCACAGTGCGGCGCCGGACGAAATCCCCACCAGCAAGCCCTCGCTCTTTGCCGCCGCACGCGCCGTGGCAAAGGCGTTGTCGTTGCTGACGCAGACGATCTCATCGTAAATGGCGGTATTGAGCACCTGCGGCACGAAACTGGCGCCGATGCCCTGCAGCGGGTGCGGTCCTTTGACACCTTGCGACAACATGGGCGACGCTTCCGGTTCCACGGCAATCATCTGCACGCCGGCATTTTTCGCTTTCAGCGCTTCGCCGATACCCGTGATGGTGCCGCCGGTGCCCACGCCGGCCACGACAATATCGACGCGCCCATCGGTATCGCGCCAGATTTCTTCGGCAGTGGTGCGGCGATGCACGTCGGGATTCGCGGGATTGTTAAATTGCTGCAGCATCAGGCAATGCGGGTCGGCTGCGACCAGTTGCTCGGCACGCGCGATGGCGCCGATCATTCCTTCGCTGCCGGGCGTGAGCACCAGTTCGGCGCCATACGCCCGCAGCAGCATGCGCCGCTCGCGGCTCATCGTATCGGGCATGACCAGCTTGCAGGCATAGCCGCGCGCAGCGCACACCATCGCCAGTGCAATGCCGGTATTGCCGCTGGTGGGCTCGACGATGATGGTGGCCGGACCAATCTGGCCGGCCGCCTCCGCCGCCTCGATCATGGCCAGTCCGATCCGGTCCTTGACGCTGTGGGCCGGGTTGTAGAACTCGAGCTTGGCGACGATTTCCGCCGCCACGCCGTGCGCCATGCTGCGCAGGCGCACCAGCGGCGTGTTACCAATCAACTCCGTGACATCGTTTGCAATTCTCATGCCGATCTCCCGCGTTGCGCATTAAAACCTCACTCTACGCGCATCAACTCCACATCGAAAATCAAATCAGCATTCGGCGGAATATTGTCGCCCGAACCGCGGGCACCGTACGCCAGGCTGGGTGGAATCACCAGCGTGCGCTTGCCGCCCACTTTCATGCCGGCCACGCCCTGCTCCCAGCCCTTGATGACGCTACCGGCGCCCAGCTTGAAATCGATCGGGGTGCGGCCTTCGTCGAGCGACGAGTCGAATTTTTTACCATGCTGCTTGGTGGCGAATGGCTTGAACAGCCAGCCGGTGTAGTTCACGTAGACGGTCTTGCCGATCTGGGCTTCCGCGCCGGTGCCGGTACGGATCTCGATGACCTGCAATTTTGGCGAAGCGGAGACGATTTGCGCTGGATTGTCCGGTACCTGGTCCTGCGCGTGAGCGGCAGCGCCGCACAACAAAAGACTTGCCAACAGAGTCGTACGAATCATGGGAAACACTTTCAAAAAATTGGATGATTATGATAACAAGCCAGCTGGCGCAAGCCCGGCTTCATCAGCCACGGCGACGGGAGCCGGCACAGGCGCCACGCTGGCCGCGAGCTTGTTCAGTACGTGGCTGGCTGCCACCATGCCGAACGTCGCCGTGACGACCATGCTCGAGCCAAAGCCCGCACAATTGAGGCCGGTAACGCTGTGGCGCTCATCGCCATCGATGGAACAGGATGGATCGTCTTCAGGATAGCGCAGCGGCTCCATCGAGAACACCGCATCAATGTAATATTTTGTTTTCTCGCCGCGCGCAAAGCCGTAGTGCGAACGCAGCAGTTTGCGCACTTTTTTCAGCAGCGGCTCCTGCTCGGTGCGAGCCAGGTCGCGCACCTCGATCCTGGTTGGATCGACCTGTCCGCCGGCGCTGCCGATCATCACCAGCGGCAATGCATGGTCGCGGCAGAATGCCACCAGCGCGGCCTTGGATTTGGCGCCGTCGATGGCGTCGACGACGTAATCGAAACCCTTGCCGCCGATCAGCTCGGCCAGGTTGTCGGGCTCGATGAAATCTTCCACCAGCGTCACCTCGCAATACGGGTTGATGGCGTGGATGCGCGCGTTCAGTGCATCAATCTTGGCCTGGCCGATGGTGGTGGAGAGTGCCTGGATCTGGCGGTTGATGTTCGATTCCGCCACATTATCGAGGTCGATCAAGGTCAATTTTCCAATGGCCGTACGCGCCAGCGCCTCGACGATCCACGAGCCGACGCCGCCGACGCCGACAACGCAAACGTGCGCCGTGCGAAAGCGTTCGAGCGCACTCTTGCCGTAGAGCCGGGCGATGCCGCCGAAGCGTCGTTCAAAATCGATGGCGTCCGGTTCCTGCTGCAGATGGGTGTCAATGGGTGTCATGCCCATATTTTATAACGGCGGAACAAACCGGACACGCCTCTGCCCTGCTCGCTGTTCTAAAATGGCTGACAACCTCTGCCTGAAAGATTCGCCATGAACAGCCCGCTCCCTGACGCCGCGCCCGGCTTCGACCGCCCCATCGCCGTCCTCAAACATTGCCACGACCGCATCCGCAAGCAACTGGCGACTTTGGAAAAATTGCTGGCCCACGTGCCCGTGGCCGGTGCCGACGAGCAGGCGCAACAGGCCGCTGCCGCCATCATCAAATATTTCGAGCAGGGCGCGCCGCTGCACCATGCCGACGAAGAGGAGAATCTGATTCCGATGCTGCGCGCCGTGGCGCAGGATGACGATGCGGCCACGTTGCAGGCGCTGGCGCCGGTCATCCTCGAACAGCACCAGCACATGGATGCCACCTGGGTCTTGCTGCGCGCGGAGCTGGCGCACATCGCTGCCGGCACCGGCACGGCCTTGTCTGAGGCCATTGCCCAACAATTTATCCAGGACTACACCGCCCACATGGTGCGCGAAGAAAGCACGCTGGCGCCGATGGCGATGCGCCTGTTCAGTGCCGACCAGATGGCGCAACTCGGCGCTGCCATGCAGGCGCGCCGCAATGCCAATCCGAAGCCGGTGACACTGGGTGGAAACACCGGTAACGCTGTGGCCGACATTCGCAAGGATTATGGCCAGGCCAGCCTGGACGACGCCGACGTGCTCGACGATCCAATCGACCAGTTCACACGCTGGTTCGACGAAGCGCTGCGCGCCGAGGTCAACGAACCGAATGCGATGAACGTCGCCACGGTGGATGCAGAAGGCAAACCGAGTTCGCGCATCGTGCTCATCAAGCAGTTCGATCAACGCGGCTTTACCTGGTTCACTAATTACGACAGCCGCAAGGGTGTCGAACTGGCGGGCAATCCCCATGCGGCCATCCTGTTTTTCTGGAGCGAACTGGAGCGGCAAGTGCGCATCGAAGGGCGCGTCGAGCGCGTCGATGCCGCCGAAAGCGAAGCGTATTTCCATACGCGCCCGTTAAAAAGCCGGCTGGCGGCAGTGGCCTCGGCACAAAGCGCCCCCATCGGCAGCCGCGCCGCACTCGAGCAAAATTATCAGGCAGTCGAAGCGCAATATGGCGAACAGCCGCCGCGCCCGGCACACTGGGGCGGTTACCGCCTGGTACCCGACTACATCGAATTCTGGCAAGGCCGACGCTCCCGCTTCCACGACCGCATCGTCTACACGCGCCAGCCCGACGGTACCTGGGCACGCCAGCGCCTGCAACCATAAGCTGCAAAGCCCGGGGACCGATAAAAGTTATTTCGCCCGGGCCGGAAACATCGCCCGGAATTTCGTGACTTTTGGCGCGACGATGAACGCGCAGTAGCTCTGCAGCGGGTGCTGCGCAAAGTAATCCTGGTGCATGGCTTCCGCCTTGTGCCAGTTGGTGGACGGCAGCAATGCGGTGACAATCGGGCCGTCCCATACGGCAGCCATTTCCGCGATGACATGGCGCGCCGTGTCTTCCTGTGCGGCATTTTCGAAAAATATGACGGAGCGATATTGCGTGCCGATGTCCTTGCCCTGTACGTTCAGCGTGGTCGGGTCGTGGATGGTGAAAAACACTTCGAGGATATCGCGGTAGCTGGTCACCAGCGGATCGAACGTCAGGCGCACGACTTCGGCGTGACCGGTAGTGCTGCTGCACACGGCGTCGTAGCTGGGCTGCGGATCGTGTCCGCCCATGTAACCGGATTCGACCTGCACAATGCCGCGCATTTCCAGGTACACCGCTTCCAGGCACCAGAAACAGCCGCCCCCGAGGATGGCGACTTCCGTTGTGACCGCATCCGTGCTCATGGCCGGCTCCTCGTGCGAAATCGTCGATGCCCGACTGTACCGCAATTGGCGACGATTTGTCGTCGCGCAGAGGTGGCGAGCGGCGTGCGGCGTAGAGCGAGGTGGCATAATGCTGGAAATTCGAAAGCTCGCATGCACACACGTTCCCCCCGCGCTGAAACACGTCTGTTCGACACCCCCCATTTCCGTCAGGCCCTGGCGCAATTTGCGACCGGCGTGACCGTCATCACCACGCGCCTGGCCGATGGCAGTTTTCGCGGCCTGACCGCCAGTTCGTTCAATTCGGTGTCGCTCGATCCGCCGCTGGTGCTGTGGAGCCTCGGTGAAGCGGCCAGCAGCCTGCCGATTTTTACCGGTAATTCCCATTACGTCATCAATGTGCTGGCGGCAGGCCAGGAAGAACTTGCTACCCGCTTTTCGCGCCGCAGCATCGCCAATCCGTTTGCCGATGTGCCGTATGAACTGTCGCGCACCGGCCAGCCGATTCTGGCCGGGGTATCGGCCTGGTTCGAATGCCATAACCGCAGCCGCTATCCGGAGGGCGATCACGTAATTTTTGTCGGTGAAGTCGAGGAATGCGCGGTGCATCCCCAACCGGCGCTGCTGTATCACGGCGGCAAGTTCGGCAGCACTGCTCTCTAACCATTACCAGGAACTTTCTTCATGAACCGATCCGACGCGTCCCCGAAAGCCCAATTCCACTGGGATGACCCGCTGTTGCTGAACTTGCAGCTGAGCGACGACGAGCGCATGGTGCGCGACGCCGCCGCCGCGTACTGCCAGGACAAGCTGCAGCCGCGTGTGCTGGAAGCATTTCGCCACGAGCGCATGGACACGTCGATTTTCCGCGAGATGGGCGAACTGGGACTGCTGGGTCCGACCATTCCCGAAGAGTACGGTGGCCCCGGCCTGAACTACGTCAGCTACGGTTTGATCGCGCGCGAAATCGAACGCGTCGACTCCGGCTACCGCTCGATGGCCAGCGTGCAATCGTCGCTGGTGATGGTGCCGATTTACGAGTTCGGCACCGAAGCGCAGCGCCAGAAATATCTGCCGAAACTGGCCACCGGCGAATGGATCGGCTGCTTCGGTCTGACCGAACCGAACCACGGCTCCGACCCCGGTTCGATGATCACCCGCGCGCGCAAAGTCGCCGGCGGCTACGCGCTCACCGGCGCCAAAATGTGGATCACCAACTCGCCGGTGGCCGATGTGTTCGTGGTCTGGGCCAAGGAAGATGAAGGCGCCATCCGCGGATTCATCCTGGAAAAAGACATGCCCGGTTTGACGGCGCCTGCCATCCACGGCAAGTTTGGCCTGCGCGCGTCGGTCACCGGCGAAATCGTCATGGACAATGTCTTCTGTCCCGAAGAAAACGCGTTCCCCGACGTGCGCGGCCTGAAGGGGCCATTCACGTGCCTGAACTCGGCACGCTACGGCATCGCCTGGGGCGCGCTGGGTGCCGCCGAATCGTGCTGGCACATCGCGCGCCAGTACACGATGGACCGTCAGCAATTTGGCAAGCCACTTGCTGCCAACCAATTGATCCAGAAAAAGCTGGCCGACATGCAAACGGAAATCACGCTCGGCCTGCAAGGCTGCCTGCAACTGGGCCGCATGAAGGATGCCGGTACCGCTGCGGTAGAGATCACCTCGATGATGAAGCGCAATTCCTGCGGCAAGGCACTCGACATCGCCCGGGTTGCACGCGACATGCTGGGCGGGAACGGTATATCGGATGAGTTTGGCGTGATCCGCCACATGGTCAACCTGGAAGTGGTGAATACCTATGAAGGCACGCACGATATCCATGCGCTGATTCTGGGTCGCGCGCAAACGGGCATCGCGGCATTTTGAAGCGCGCCTTTACCTTCGCGCTCGCCTTGATCGCCCTGCCCGCCAGTGCCACATCGATTCTGTTCGTCGGCAACAGTTACACGTACGGAGACCCTGCCGGTGCCGCACCGCTGGTCAAATACTACCGTCCGGATACAGTCACGGACGTGAATGGCACTGGCATCGGCGGGGTACCGGCGCTGTTCAAGGCGATGACCGTGCAAGCGAAGTTGCACTACGACGTCAGCCTGGAAACTGTCCCTGGCAAAGGCGTCGATTACCACTATCTGAACAAGCTCAACGTCATCGCCCGGCCTTTCGATGTGGTACTGCTGCAAAGCTACAGCACGCTCGATGCGGACAAGCCCGGCAACCCTGCAACGCTGGTTAAATATACCGGCCTGCTGGCTGAAGCATTTCACCGCGCCAACGCCGATGTCGATGTACGCCTGACTTCCACATGGTCGCGTGCCGACCAGGCCTACAGCAAGCAGGGCCCGTGGTACGGCGCCCCCATCGGCCAGATGGCGCTCGATGTGCGCCGCGGCTATAACGCAGCGAAGGCGGCATCGCCGCTCGTCCGCGCCGTGATTCCTGTCGGCGAAGCGTGGAACCGGGCCATCGCGGCCGGTGTGGCCGATGCGAATCCGTATGATGGCATCAGTCCCGGACAGATCAACTTGTGGGCGCCAGACAATTACCACGCCAGCGCATATGGCTATTACCTGGAAGCCCTCACCATTTTCGGCAACGTGACGGGACAAGATCCGCGCTCGCTCGGCGCCGACGAGCAGGTTGCCAGAGATCTCGGCATTCCCGCCGCCACCGCCACCGCGCTGCAAGGGTTTGCAGCCGAACAGCTCGGTGCAGAAAAGGCGGGTAATTAGCCTACCCCACGGCAATTGCTTAAAGTTGGTTATTGCACGAGAATAACAAATCATCATTTGTTCTCGTGCAATGTCCATTTTGGAGCAGCCGTATTGACTTCCAGCGCCACCGCCGTCCGTGCCATTCTCGCCCAACCGATCGGCGTGATGACACATGCCTGAATCACTTCACAGGATCCTGGTTCTCGGCGGCTATGGTTTCTTCGGCACCCGCATCTGTCAGGCGCTCAGCACCAATCCGGCCATCCACTTGCTCATCGGCGGACGTGACGTGCAGCAGGCCCGGCGCCTGGTCGGTGAACTCGGACTGGCGCCCGGACAAGCTGTCGCCATCGACGCCAGCGCACCCAATCTGGCCGCCCAGCTCGTCCAGTTGCGCGTGGATACCGTGATCCATACCGCCGGCCCGTTCCAGGGCCAGGACTATCACGTGGCGCGCGCCGCCATCGATGCAGGTGCAAACTACCTCGACCTTGCCGACGGCCGCGACTTCGTGTCCGGCATCCGCCAACTTGACGCAGAAGCGCGTGCACGCGGCGTGTTCGTCACCAGTGGCGCCAGTTCGCTGCCAGCCTTGTCGTCGGCAGTCGTCGATCGTTACGCGCCGCGCTTTCGTACCTTGTTGTCGATTCGCACCGGCATTGCCTCCGGTGCGCGCGCCCCGGGCCTGGCCACGATGCGTGGCGTGTTCAGCTATTGCGGCAAGCCATTTACCCGCCTCGTCGACGGGCACCTGACGACGGCTTTCGGCTGGCTCGACCTGCAACGCCACCGTTTCGCCGCGCCAGTCGGCGCGCGCCTGCTGGGCAGCTGCGACGTGCCCGACCTGACCCTGTTTCCGCAGCGCTACCCAAGCGTGCACACCGTCACTTTCCACGCCGGCTTTGCCAGCGCGCCCGGCCACCTGGCGCTCTGGGCAGCAGCACAACTGGTGCGCTTCAAGTTGCTGCGCAGCTTGCTGCCGCTGGTCGAGCCGCTACGTGCACTCAGTGGCTGGATCGAGCCGCTGGTCAGCGACAAGGGCGCGATGTTCGTCACGATGTCCGGTATCGGGCACGACGGCGAGCCGCTGTCGTTGACGTGGCAGTTAGTGGCCGCGCAAAACCATGGTCCGCACATCCCGTGTGGCGCGGCAATTTCCCTGGCCAACAAGCTGGTGGCGGGCGACCATTTGCCGCATGGCGCGATGCCTTGCATGGGCCTGCTGACGGTGGAAGAATATCTCACCGCCCTGCACGGCTTCGACGTGCGCGAGGTGCCGGCATGAACTGGTATTTCTTCATCAAGTGGCTGCATATCCTGAGCAGCACGATCCTGTTCGGCACCGGCATCGGCATCGCTTTTTTCAAATGGGTCACCGACCGCAGCGGCGATGTGCGCGCCATCCGCTTGTCGAACGAGCGCACGGTGCTGGCCGACTGGCTGTTCACGACCCCTGCCGTCATCGCCCAGCCAGTCACTGGCGTGATGCTGGCGCTGCTGGCGGGATTTCCCCTGACCACTGGCTGGCTGGCAATGTCTGTGGGAGGCTACGCAATTGCCGGCGCATGCTGGCTGCCCGTGGTCTGGCTGCAATTTAAAATGCGCGACCTGGCCAGGCAAGCAGACGACAGCGGCGCACCCTTGCCCGCGCTGTACTGGCGCTATGCACGAGGTTGGCTCTGGCTCGGCGTGCCGGCATTTGTCGCATTGCTGGGCGTCTTCTGGCTGATGGTCGCCAAGCCCATGTCATGACGAGCCGCGGCCTGTACTGGTGCCTGCGCCTCGGCATTGCCGTCATCTGGCTGTGGACGGCGTATGTGTCGTGGTACATTTTCCCGCACGCCGCATCACTGGAATGGCTGCGCCGCAGCGGCATCACGTATCAGACCGAGACCGTGTTTGCCGCGTCTTGCCTGCTCGACCTGGCGATGGGCATCGCCTCCTGCTTGTTTGGGCGCGCGTGGCTGTGGTGGTTGCAATGCGCGCTGGTCATTGGCTATACCGTTGTGATTGCGATTGCGCTGCCCGAATTCCTGGTCCATCCTTTCGGGCCGCTCGTCAAAAATATTGCGGTGCTGCTGTGCCTCATGGTGCTGGGCCGGGAAGACCGGCGCTAATTCAACATCGTCTCCTCCGGCCGCAACGTCAACACCTGCACGCCTTTCGTCGTCACCGTGATGGTGTGCTCGAACTGCGCCGACAATTGCCCGTCCGACGTCACCACGGTCCAGCCATCGTCCTCGGTGCGCACCGTGGCGCGGCCCTGGTTCAGCATGGGTTCGATGGTGAATGCCATGCCCTCACGCAAAATGAGGCCGGTTTTGGGCCTTCCCCAATGCAGCACCTGGGGCGGCTCGTGCATCTTGCGGCCGATGCCATGGCCGCAATATTCGCGCACCACCGTGTAGCCATGTTTGCGCGCATGGCGCTCGATGGCGTAACCCACGTCGCCCAGTTGCGCACCCGGGCGCACTGCTGCAATACCTTTCCACATCGCTTCATACGTCACCTGGACCAGTTGCCGGGCTTCCGGAGACACCTCGCCCACCAGATAGGTTTTGCTCGAATCGGCGATGTAGCCATGCTTTTCGAGCGTGATGTCGAAATTGACGATATCGCCGCTTTGCAGCAGTTCCGTGGTCGATGGCACGCCATGGCACACCACGCTGTTGCGTGACGCATTCAGCGCGTACGCGTAACCGTATTGCCCCTTGCTGGCCGGGCGCGATTGCAGCTGATGCACGATGTGACTATCGACCAGGTCGTTGACTTCCATCGTCGACATGCCAATCAGGTGAAGCTGATCCAGGTACCCGAATACGCTCGCCAGCAGCTTGCCGGATGCGGCCATCAAGGCGATCTCTTCCGGGCGCTTGGTCATGCTCACGCCACTTTCAACGCTGGCGTCACCACGCCGGCAGCACGCAGTTCACGCGTTACGATGTCGTTGAAGCTGTCGGTCGGATGCAGCTCGGACAACATGCCAATCTTGAGCCAGAAGCCTGCCTGCGCGTTGATCGAGCGCGCTGACACCACACTGGCGCGGCGTAACTGGTCGTGCAGTTCGTCGTCGATGTTTACAATACCCATGATATTTTCCGTATATTGATCGTATACGAATCATATATCGATAAACGGCAAAGATGCAATCGAAAAAAAACCCGCCGAAGCGGGTTGTCAGAATGCGTGAAACTTAGAACTTGTAGCCGACGCCGAGGGCGATCGTCTGCGGATTCAGGCGGATATCCTGGCTCTGGCCGGTCGAAAAATTCACTTTGGTTTTCAGGAAAGTTTTGACCAGCGTGAAGTCGACGAACCATTTGTCATTGACATTGTAGGCAACGCCCAACTGCACCGAGCCCGCAGCCTTGTTCTTGACCTTGAACGTGGTTGGCACACTGCTGCCGACGTTGGTCAGCGCAGTCATCTGGCCACTGCCTTCCGCTTTCTGGAAGTAGGCGTACGTCACACCGACGCCAACGTACGGACGGAATTTCGTGTCCGGCGTAAAGAATCGATATTGTACAAACGCGGTCGGCGGCAGCGATTCGACAGTGCCGAGCTTGCCGGTGCCGGCGATGCCGTCAGCGCCGTACAGGGTGTGCTTGAATGGCACGCCCAGATCGAGTTCGGCTGCGATATTGTCAGTGAAGCTGTATCCGAACACGAACAGCGGCTTGGTGTCCGGGCCCACATCGGCCTTCGAGTTCGGCAACGCCGGCGCAGAAATGTTACCGCTTTCGACTTTTGGCGTGATCGTGCCGAGGCCGACCTTGGCCGTCCATTGACCAGCCGATTGCGCCGAAGCACCAGCGGCGGCAGTGGCCAACACGGTCAGCGCGAGCACCCGGACGGCGCTATGCAAACGTACTTTCATTTTTTCTCCTGATTCTTATAGTAGAAGGCCGGCCCCGCGTGGGTCCGGCCGTCGCAGCCTTACAGCCAGCCCTTGACGATCATCTGCTCGGCCACGTACTTCGCCAGCAGCGAGTACTCGAATGGCGTCGGATGGATGTCGTCGGCAAACATGTAGTGGCTGACGTCGCCGGCAATCACGTTGGTGGCATTGCAGACCAGCGACGTGGTACCCAGCTTGTTCGGGCCGCAGGCAGGGGTCGAAGTATTGGTCAGGCCGTATGGACCAGGATTGGAGACCTGGTCGTGGCTAATGGCGAACACGTCGACGTACAGGATTTTGGTTTCGCTGGCAACGCCGGCCTTGAGCGACGCATTGAAAGCGTTGACCATGGCAGCGATCAGGGCCTGGGTAGAGGCATTCTGCGACTTGCCCGATGGCGTGTTGGCCACGTCCGGCAGGTTGTTCAGCACGACGTAGTTGGCACCCTTGGCAACGATCTGGGTTTTCACCATGTTCGCCAGTTCGGTGCCGGTAGCGGCCATCGAAGCAACCAGCGACGGGCCGGTGTCGGCAGCGAACTTGGTGCCGGCAGCGGTTGCCGTCGTTTGCGCAGCGGCCACCAGCGGACCGTAGACAGCGGCCGACGTGATGTTGGCATAACCGGCACGGGCAGCAGCGCCGATGGCGGCGGTGACCAGGTCGGTGCTGGTAGCGCCGGTAACGCCAGCAGCGGTCTGCACGGCCAGGCCGATCGACTGGGCTGCGGTCGCCGGGTTTGGCGCGCCGGCCGCGAAGTTGGCAACCAGGGCGCCTGCGAAAGCACGCGAACCGGCGGCGGTGGAGTCGAGCGACAACTGGCCCAGCAGGCTCAGCACGTCGTTACCGCCCGCCATCACGATGACCACCTGGTCGGCAGCGAACTTGCCGCCGTTGATGACCAGGTGACGCGCAATTTGCGTAGATACCGGTACGGTCAGGGCGCCCACTGGCGAACCGGTCAGCTTGTTGCTGGTGCCAACCGGGTTCGACACGCGCGAACCGCCCTGCGCGTAACCGTAGCAGCCGGCGTTGTTCACCACAGGAACCGAAAAGCCCTGCCTTGCGTCACCGTCCAGGCCGGTTTGCGCCGGGCATGGTGCCGGCAAGCCGAATTGCGCAGCCAGCAGCTCAGTGTAGTTTTTCCCGGTCAGCGTAGGGTTGACTGCAGTGTTGTCGCCATTGATGTTGAACTTGCCGCCGCCCAGTGCTGCGATGGTGCCGACTTTGTAGGTACCGACGTCCGACAGGCTGTCGCCGAAAGTAATCTGGGCGCTGAACTTGGTACGGAGGGCTTGATCTCCGCCGGAACTGCCGTTGCCGCCGCAAGCTGCCAGAACGGCCGCTGTCAGCAGCGCGAGCGCGAATTTGGTGTGACGCATTGTGTCTCCTAAGGGATAAATATAGTTTTTTGGCTTAAACGAACGCCCGTGCTATTCGCCGCGCAACCAATATGCCAGTGTTCAAACCGCTTGTATAGAAAAAACGTGCGATGCGCATCGGGCCGTGGCAGCAAGCCGACTAATTAGTATTTGGTATCAGTCAGCCGAACTTGCTTCTTGGTCGAGATTATAGCGCTGGGGCAATGGTAAAACAGGGGAATTTTGTATCGGCGTGACCGCGATTTAACAAAATCAGACAGGTGCGCCTGGATCGCGCGGCGCATTCAACAAGCCATGCAGGATGCCTTGCGAGCCGTGTGCAGCGCGGCGCAGCCGGTCGTTGACGCCCAGCCAATCGTCACCCTGGGGAGGCGCTTCGACGAGGATCAGGTCGGCGCCGCGGTCGTCCATCTCGCGCAACGCCGCATACAAGGCACAGGCATAACCGTCGGGTTCGGCGGGCAAGCGCAACGAGGCGTGGACGTCGGCAAACTGGGCGATGTGAATCAGTGCAACCTTGTGGCCCATTTGCGACAAACGCACCAGTGCGGCGTCGAGATCGATCTTTTCAAGCATGGCCACCGGCGTGTGCGGCGCGTAATGCGATGCGAGCGTGCCAGAGGCGCGTGGCGCGGCGGCATCGGCGCTGTGCGGACGCTGGCCGATGACGGCTTCGATGGCATCGAGGCTGATGTTTCCAGGCCGCAGCAGTACCGGCCCATGCGTTGCGAGGCGCGACAGATCGACGATGGTCGATTCGATGCCCACCTGCGATGGCCCGCCATCGAGCACCATGGCCACGCTGCCATCTGCACCGAACTCGTCGTGCACATGCTGCGCGAGCGTCGGACTGACGTGGCCGAATTTGTTGGCAGACGGCGCCGCGATGCCGCCCTGCCCGTCCTTGAATGCATTCAGCAAAGCAATCGCGACCGGATGCGCCGGACAGCGCAAACCCACGGTGTCCTGCCCCCCGCTGACGGCATCGGGAATGTTTGGCGCACGCTTCAAAATGAGCGTCAGCGGACCGGGCCAGAAGGCTGCGGTCAACTTGCCAGCTTCTTCCGGAATGTCGGTGGCCCAGTGCGTCAAATCGGCGCCGGGCGCCAGATGGACGATCACCGGATGATCCTGCGGCCGGCCCTTGGCCGCATAAATGGCAGCTACCGCGGCCGGATTTTCAGCGTCGGCGCCGAGGCCATACACGGTCTCGGTGGGAAACGCGACCAGCTGGCCGCCGGCCAGGGCCACGGCCGCTGCGTCGATCAGCTGCTGCGCTGGTATCACAGCGTGATCCGCAAGATGGTGCACGCGGCGCGCAATTGCACGTTGGCTTCGTCCAGCGTGGGCGCGATGAACGTCAGGTGCCCCATCTTGCGGCCCGGGCGCGGATCGTCCTTGCCGTACAAATGCAGACAAGCACTCGGCAGCGCCAGCACGGCGGCCCAGTCCGGCTCATGGATGGCATTGTTTGCATCGAACCACACATCGCCCAGCAAATTGAGCATGACGGCCGGCGAATGCTGGCGCACGTCGCCCAGCGGCACGCGCGCGGTGGCACGTACCTGCTGTGCAAACTGGCTGGTGACGCAGGCGTCGATCGTGTAGTGGCCGCTGTTGTGCGGGCGCGGCGCCATTTCGTTGACGACCAGGGTGCCGTCCGTCAACACGAAAAATTCGATGCATAACACGCCCACATAATCGAGGCGCTCGACGATCACGCGCGCGGCCGCTTGCGCCTGTTCGGCGCACGCAGCGGACACATTCGGCCCCGGCACGGTGGTGGTGAACAGGATGCCGTCGCGGTGGACGTTTTCGGCGATCGGATACACAACGGTGGCGCCGTCCGCACCACGCGCGGTCAGCACCGACACTTCGTACGCCAGCGGCAGCATTTTTTCCAGCACGCAGGTAACGCCACCCATGGCCTTGAACGCAGTGTCGATGTCGGCGCGGGTATTCACGCGAGCCTGGCCCTTGCCGTCATAGCCCATGCGCACGGTTTTCAGGATGCCGGGCAGCAGCACGTCGGGCACGGCGCTGATGTCGAACGTGCCCGTGATGGCCAGATGCGGCGCCGGACCCACGCCGGCGTGCGGCGCGCAGTCATTGAAAAATTTCTTTTCCAGCAGGCGGTCTTGCGCGATCGAGATGCAGGCGCCCGATGGTGCGACGAACGTGCTGTCGGCCAGCGCCACCATGCTCGAGGCCGGGACGTTTTCAAATTCTGTCGTCACCGCTACGCACTGTCCGGCCAACTGCGCCAGGGCAGCGGTGTCGGAATACGGCGCATTGATCAGGTGCTCGGCAACCATACCGGCCGGACACGTTGCCGCAGGTTCGAGCACAGCGACCTGATAGCCCATCGCTTGCGCCGCGTGTGCGAACATGCGGCCAAGCTGACCGCCGCCCATCACGCCGAGGACGGCGGGCGGATGGGCAGTGGGAATGAATGGCTTGTCGATTTTAGTCATGCTGATACTGGCGGCAACACCATGGCTTGTGCGGCAGCGGTCTGGGTGCGGCGGAACTGGTCGAGCAAATCGGCCAGATGTTCGTCGTGGGCAGCAAGAATTGCCACCGCAGTCAGGGCAGCGTTGGCCGCACCGGCTTCACCGATGGCAAACGTTGCGACGGGCACACCCTTCGGCATCTGCACGATCGACAGCAGCGAATCTTCGCCGCGCAGATATTTCGATGGCACCGGCACGCCCAGCACCGGCACGATGGTCTTGGCGGCGATCATGCCCGGCAGGTGGGCAGCGCCGCCGGCGCCGGCGATGATGGCGCGCAAGCCGCGTCCACGGGCTGCCTCGGCATAGGCGAACATCTGGTCCGGCATCCGGTGGGCGGAGACCACGCTGGCCTCGTAGGGCACGCCGAACTCCTTCAGGATCGCGACCGCGTGCTGCATCACTTCCCAGTCGGACAAGGAACCCATCACCACGCCGACCAGCGGCGCGGTGGCTGAAACGTCGGGATTCATGGATGGATCTCCTCAGTCCTTGAGTGTTTCGCCGGTCAGGCGCTCCAGCGCCTCGCGGTACTTGGCGCCGGTCTTTTCGATGACGGCGGCGGGCAGCGGCGGCGCCGGTGGCGCTTTCTTCCATTCGGTCACCGTTTCCAGGTAATCGCGCACGAACTG
>JALYUM010000009.1 GCA_030853745.1 Pseudomonadota bacterium
TTCTTTTTTGCCCTGTATCAGAACCAGTCCCCTGACAATGTGCTGCAACTTGTTGATTTGTTGCAGCAATTTGCTGGGAGGCGAACTATAGCAAAGGAGTTTGCATAATTCAAGGGCCTACGAGAAATAACTCATCAGTAATCCCCTCTCGTAATTACACCGGCACGATGACTGCTTCCACGCGCATGGTTTCATCGCCACCACCGCGACGCATTCCGCGTACCGGCGCCGCAGATTCATAATCGCGACCAATCGCCAGACGGCAATAGGCATCCGTCATCAAACGGTTATGCGAGACATCGATGCTCACCCAGCCGGAGAAGTCTACATCGTCAACCCGGACGTCGACCCAGGCATGACTCGCGGCATGTCCAGTCGATTCGGGGTCGATATAACCGGAAACATAACGCGCCGGAATATCGTGCGAATGACAACAGGCGAGGAATACATGGGCGTGATCCTGGCAAACCCCTGCACCGAGCGTCAATGCTTCCCCTGCCGTACTGAACACATCCGTTGCACCAGTGACGTACGCAACCGCACCAAAGATGTGCGAAGTCAGTCGCAATACATCCGACGTTGTAACTTTATTGCCATGCTTCGGCAAGCAGGCGTCGGCCAGCGCCAGCAGCAGCGGAGTCGGCTGGGTCAGACGTGTCGATACAGTAAAAATAAGCGGCGACAGATTTTCTTGCGTTAGCAAACGCCCGCCATGCAACAACGTCGTGGCAACGACACCTTCCACCAGGATCCGTACTGATTCATGCGGTTCATTCAGTGTCAGCATGTGGGATACATTGCCGTACGCATCGCTGTAGCCACTACAGTGACCTGGCGTCGTGATATGCCAGGACAAGATACGTTGTTGCGGCTCAGACCGTGGCGTCAAGTGCAACTGCTCAATGCTGTAGGCCTGCGCCACTGAATAGCGATACAGCGTTTCGTGGCGGATAGAAAGTTGCATGTCAGGCTGCCAATGGGACAAGGAAGTCACGACTGATACGATTTCCCAGTTCAAAAATATTTTCCAGGAACGCGCTCAGCGTGTCGTCCAGCCCGGTTGCGAGGATGTCATCGATTCGCGCAAATTGCAGTTCCGCGTGGATCTTGCCTGCCATGCGCTCGGTGTCGACCGACACATCGTTGCGCACTGCCTTCAGGTTGAAGACCACTTGCTCCATGCAGGCGAGCAGAGAACGCGGCATGTCGGCACGCAGCATCAATAGCTCGGCCACGCGCACCGGCGTGATGGCATCGCGGTACACCTTGCGGTAAATCTCGAAGCCGGAGACCGAGCGCAGCAACGCTGCCCAGTAATAAAAATCACGCTGGTTAACGGGGTCGCTGTGCCCCGCTTGCTTGGCCGCGTGGTACTTGATGTCGAGAATCCGTGCGGTGTTATCGGCCCGCTCGAGAAACGTTCCGAGGCGCAGGAAATACATGGCCTCATCGGTCAGCATGGTGCCGACGGTGACGCCGCGCGACAGGTGCGAGCGGTATTTGACCCATTCGAAAAAATCGCTCGGATCGCCATCCAATGCCACTTTTTGCAGGCGGTGCTGCACTTCGAGCCACGTCGCGTTGTGGGTTTCCCACACTTCCGTTGTCAACACACCGCGCACCGCACGAGCATTCTCGCGCGCACCGGTGAGGCACGAAACGATCGACGACGCATTGTCCGGGTCGCTGATCATGAATTCCAGCACGTTGCGAGAATCCAGCACATCGTATTTCGCCTCGAATGCCTGTTCCAGTTCGGAAATACCGAGCATGGCGCGCCAACCCGATTCGGCATCGGCGCTCGACTGCGGCAACATTGATGTTTGCACCGCGACATCCAGCATGCGCGCGGTGTTTTCGGCGCGCTCGGTGTAGCGCGCCATCCAGTACAGATGATCTGCGGTTCGGCTCAGCATTATTCCTCCAGGATCCAGGTGTCTTTGGTGCCGCCGCCCTGCGACGAGTTCACCACCAGTGAGCCCTCTTGCAGGGCGACCCGGGTCAGTCCGCCAGGCACCATCGACACCGTCTTGCCTGACAATACGAACGGACGCAAATCGATGTGGCGTGGCGCAATACCATTTTCGACGTAGGTCGGGCAGGCCGACAGCGCCAGCGTGGGCTGGGCGATATAGCCATCGGGCTTGGCGATGAGACGCTGGCGGAAATCTTCGATCTGTTGCTTGCTTGATGCGGGACCGATCAACATGCCGTAGCCGCCGGCGCCATGCACTTCCTTGACAACCAGTTCGGACAAATTGGCCAGTGTATAAGCGAGATCTGCCGGTTTCCTGCACTGAAAGGTGGGCACGTTATTCAGCAGCGGTTGTTCCGACAGATAAAAGCGGATCATGTCCGGCACAAACGGATAGATCGATTTGTCATCGGCCACGCCGGTACCGATCGCGTTGGCCAGCGTCACGCGACCTGCGCGGTAGACCGACAGCAGGCCCGGCACGCCCAGGCTCGAATCGGAACGGAACGCCAGCGGATCGAGGAAATCGTCGTCGATGCGGCGATAAATAACATCAACGCGCTTCGGGCCACGAATGGTGCGCATATAGACATTGTTTGCACTCACAAACAAGTCCTTGCCTTCGACCAATTCCACGCCCATTTGCTGGGCCAGGAACGCGTGCTCGAAGTATGCCGAGTTGTACATGCCAGGCGTCATGACCACCACGGTCGGATCGTTGACACCGGTTGGCGCTACCGAACGCAAGTTTTCCAGAAGCATGTCCGGATAATGCTCGACCGGTGCAATCCGGTGCTTGGCGAACAGTTCGGGAAACAGCCGCATCATCATTTTGCGGTCTTCCAGCATATAAGAGACACCGGACGGGACCCGCAGATTGTCTTCGAGCACGTAGAACTCGCCCTCGCCTGCGCGCACGATATCGACGCCGGCAATATGCGCATAAATGTCTGACGCGACATTGATCCCCTGCATCTCCGGGCGGTACTGGGCGTTCTGATAGA
Organism: Pseudomonadota bacterium; assembly: GCA_030853745.1. Classification (GTDB taxonomy): domain Bacteria; phylum Pseudomonadota; class Gammaproteobacteria; order Burkholderiales; family Burkholderiaceae_D; genus JALYUM01. The sequence continues at coordinate 2,980 of JALYUM010000009.1, forward strand.
TTTGCTGGGCCGGAATGATGCCGGCCTTGATGATGTTCTGGTCATGATAAATGTCGTGGACGAACATGTTCAAGGCCTTGACGCGCTGAACCAGGCCAGCCTCCAGCGCGCGCCACTCGTGCGCGGGAATGATGCGCGGAATGGTATCGAACGGAATCAACCTCTCGGTGCCGGCATCGTCGCCATACACGGCGAACGTGATACCGACCCTGCGGAAGGTCAAATCCGCTTCGGCGCGCTTGCGCTCGATGCGTTCAGCCGACTGGCGCTTCAGCCAGCTGTCAAATTCCCGGTAATGTTCACGGACTGTGCCGGTGTCGCCGGCCATCATTTCATCGAAAAAATTCGCCATGTCCACGTTTCTAGTTGAATTACATGGTGGATGTATCAAGAACCATGCCAAGTAAAAAATAGCAATCATGCACTTAATTCGTGCGCACACGATACGAAATTTCTTTCGGCAAGATTTTTTGTTGCGGGTCTGTATGCATATCAGTGTAACAACTTGTTTTTGTTTTGTTGAAGATCAAATCGACGCGTAATATGTTTTCGATGTTATTTCATCGGGGCGAACCTTGAAACTTCTTGCAACGTTATTGGGTCTGACATTTTTATCAGGCGCCGCTTGGGCCCAGGAAGTGGCTGAAACATCGGCTGCGCCGGTGCAAAATATTCTGGTAGTGGGGCAAAAGCCTGGTCCGGCTTTGTGGAAAGTCTCGAAAGCCAATCACGTACTGTGGGTGTTTGGTACTTATTCACCGCTTCCGCAAAAAATGGCATGGCGCTCACAGCAGGTGGAAAATGCATTGGCGCAGTCACAAGAGTTGCTCGGTTCGCCTGGATCGGCCATGTCGGTGGGATGGGCAGATTCCTTCAATGTCCTTACAGCGGCACCGTTCATGATCGGTATCAAGAAAAATGCAGACGGCAAGCATCTGGAAGAGGTCGTCCCGCCCGATGTCTATACGCGGTGGACACAGCTGAAGGCCAAATACATTGGCAGTGACAATGGAATCGAGGAAGAACGGCCAATGTTTGCCGCCGACCAGTTATTTGCGAAAGCCATCCGGGCCAGCGGCATGGACAATGGCGATGGCATCCAGGGTCGCATTGAGGAACTGGCCAAAAACTGGAAGATCAAGCGAACGGACACCAGAGTGATGCTGCCGCTGGAGAATCCGCGCGCGGCTGTACGCGACTTCAAAAACGCACGATTAGAAGATATTGCGTGCTTTACCAGGACGATCGATCGCCTCGACAGCGATCTTGACGGCATGAAAGTACGCGCGAATGCCTGGTCGCTGGGCAATATCGATACCATCCGCACCATGAATTTTCCTGATCAAAAGCAATCCTGCAACGCGGCGATATTTGACAGCAAATGGATGGACGGCCTGAAGGGCTCAGCCAACTTGCAGCAACGCATGAAAGCGTCATGGCTGGCCGCTGCAGAAAAATCGCTGGCGACAAATCAATCGACGTTTGCGATGTTGCCGATGTCCGACCTGCTCAATCCCGATGGCCTGGTGATGGCCCTGCGCACCAAGGGCTATCAGATCGACGAACCTGACTGACCAAAGGAAATCACATGTCATCTCGCGCTGCGCTACTGCTCACGCTTGCCGCTTTATCGACTTCCGCATGGGCCCAGGTGCAGCCGGATGCGCCAGCAAATGCCGCCACTGTTCCCAGTATCCTGGTCAGCGGTCAGCGGCCGGGGCCGGCGCTGTGGAAAGTGTCGAAAGGTGACCACACGCTGTGGATTTTTGGCAGTTATGCTCCACTGCCGAAGCAAATCGACTGGCGGTCGCAGCAGCTGGAAACTGTTTTGGCCGATTCGCAGGAACTGTTGGAGACGCCTGGGACCAAAATATCTGTGGGCTGGGGCAATTCGCTCAATATTCTGACTGCCCTCCCCTTCCTGGCGGGCATCAAGAAAAATGTCGATGGCGGCCGCCTGCAAGATCAAGTACCACCCGATGTTTATGCGCGCTGGACGGTGCTGAAACAGAAATATATTGGCAACGATGCGGGCATCGAGCAAGAGCGTCCCATGTTTGCCGCCCAAACATTGCGTAGCCGCGCATTAAACGCAATCGGCATGAATGGCGGCGACGCCACCAGACGCATCTATGAACTTGGCAGAAATTGGAAAATACCGATCACCTCCACTGCGGTCAGTGTCCCCGTGGAAAATCCGCGAGAGACGCTGCGAGATTTCAAAAAATCCGCGCTCGACGACGTGCCCTGCTTTACCCAAACTATTGATCGACTGGAAAAAGACCTCGACATGATGCAACGCCGCGCCAACGCCTGGGCCATCGGCGACCTGGCTACCTTGCGCCAGCTCGATTTCCGTGATGAAAGCATTGCCTGTAATGCGGCAATGGTCGACAGCAAGTGGCTCAATAACGTCAAAGGGGCATCCGACATGCGCGCGCGCGTCAAGGCAACGTGGCTGGCTGCGGCCGAAAAATCGATCGCGACCAACCGGTCCACGCTGGCAGTGCTGTCGATGAGCGAACTGACTTCGCCCGACGGCATGCTGGCCGCGTTGCGCGCCAAAGGGTATCTGATTGAAGAACCGGAGTAACGCCCGCTGCGCGCGCGGCAACAAAGCTATGACACGCGTATATTGCGTACCGTGTGGCAGTTGCCACATTTTTATCATGGAGTTTGTATGCCGTCCCCGTTTCGTTTGAATGCCATCGCCAGTCTGTTTGTTGCCATTACGCCAGCAGCGTTTGCAGCCGAACCCGATCAGATTCCCCAGGATATGAATGTCGTGGTTGTCAGCGGCAGCCGTGTAGAGCACACCAGTTTTGACTTTCCGGCAGCAGTAGACGTCATTGATGCTTCCCGTATCCAGGATAGCCAGATGCGTGTGAATATTTCTGAAGCTCTGTCGGCGGTGCCTGGCCTGGTGGCGCAAAATCGCCAGAATTACGCGCAGGATATTCAACTCTCCTCGCGCGGTTTTGGCGCCCGCTCGGCGTTTGGCGTGCGCGGCATTCGCCTGATCAGCGATGGCGTACCGGCCACAATGCCGGATGGCCAAGGCCAGCCGTCAGCATTCAATCTCGACATGGCCGAGCGCATCGAAGTATTGCGCGGTCCGTTCTCTGCGCTGTACGGCAACCATTCCGGCGGCGTCATCCAGCTATTTACACGCGATGGCCAAGGGCGCCCAACCATTGAAGTCAACACCGCAGCTGGCAGCGACGGCCAGCGCAAGACCGATGTGAATTTGCAAGGCAGCAGCGGCGGCGTCGGTTATGTGATCGATGCGTCGCGTTTTGAGACCGACGGCTATCGTGACCACAGCGCTGCCACGCGCGACCAGGGTTTCGTCAAGTTGACAGTGTCGCCCACTGCCGGCGGAAAATTGACATTGGTGGCCAATTCGCTGGAGCAAGACGGCACTCAGGATCCGTTGGGCGCCAGCTGGGCCACCTATCAGGCCAATCCACGCGCAAACGAAATCGATACAACAGATACGCAAACACCGAAACGCACAATTGCCGACCGCTACAACACGCGCAAGGATATTTCCCACAAACAAGTGGGGCTGGCTTATGACCAGCAATTCGGCGACGATCGCCTGCATATGATGGTGTACGGCGGCAATCGACAGGTCAAACAGTTTCAGTCGTTTTCAAAATTCCTGCAAACCTCACCGAGCCAAGCCGGCGGTGTGATCGATTTCGACCGCGATTTTTACGGCACGGATATTAACTACGCTATCGTGCGGCCAGTTGGGGGCGGCAAGCTTACCACCACATTTGGCGTCGAATACGGCCATTCGACCGACGATCGCAAAGGTTACGAGAATTTCATTGGCAATACGTTCGGCGTGCAAGGCGCGCTGCGTCGCAACGAGCAGGACAATCTAAAAACGATTGACCCTTACGCCCAGGCGGAATGGCAGATCGACCGCTGGGTGTTGACTGGCGGCGTGCGCCACACCAAGCTGACAGTTGGCGTCAACGATGCCTTTCTCAGCAATGGCAACGACAGCGGCGGTGTCGAATTCAGTCATACCACGCCTGTGCTGGGCGTGTTGTACAAGATCAACCCGTTACTGAACGTCTATGCAAGTGCCGCTCGCGGCTTCGAAACGCCAACCCTGAACGAATTGTTTTATTCAGGATCGGGCGCCGGTTTCAATTTCGGCCTGCGCGCTGCGGAAAGCACGCATCTGGAAGTAGGCGTAAAAGCCATTGTGGCGTCCAATACGCGCATTAATGCGTCCGTGTTCCAGGTGCGCACCAGTGACGAGTTGGTAGTCGACACCGCCGTTGGCGGGCGCACCAGTTACAAAAATGCGAGCTCAACGCTGCGCCAGGGTGGCGAGTTGTCAGTGGACACCAAATTTGGCGCCGGTTTTACGGGACGCATCGCGCTGACAGTATTGCGTGCAGTCTATGAC
>JALYUM010000134.1 GCA_030853745.1 Pseudomonadota bacterium
TTGCAGCGCTCTGCTGGCGCGCGACCTCGAGGTCGATTGCCTCATCGTCGCCACCGATGTCGATGCGGTGTACCTGGACTGGGGTTTGCCCGGCGCGCGGGCGCTTCGCAAGAGCACGCCGCGCGAGCTGGCAGGCAGCCAGTTCGCCGCCGGCTCGATGGGGCCGAAGGTGCTGGCCGCCTGCGACTTTGTCGCGCGCACCGGCCGGCGCGCCGTGATCGGCGCCATCGGCCAGATCGACGCCATGCTGGCCGGTAAGGCCGGGACCGAGATCCGCCCCGGCTGATTCAATAGGCCAATTCAGTAAAAGCTGTATCGCGCCATCAGGCCCAGGCGCGACAGCGTGCCGGTTTGTCCCGCGAAATTCTTGCGCTCGCCGTACACCCACTCGCCGCCTAGGTCGACATTCGGGATCGGTGAATAAATCAGGTTAAAGAATGCTTCCCGCATTGAGCGGTTGTCGGCCAGCGCGGTGCTGCTGCCGTGATTGAAGCCGAGCGACACGTTGCCGCGCAATTTGGCATTAAAGAAGTGCGCATACCCCAGCACCAGGCCCATGCTATGGTCAAACGTGATCGCGCCGCTGTCGGCGGCGATGGCATAGCCGTTGGCGCCATAGAGCTGGTCGACATCGCCGTCGACCCGCGTGAACTGACCGATCAACAGGTCTTTTGCGCCGAGTTTGAAACTACCGCCGACGGCAACGCCGTAGCCGCGTCGGGTCTGGGTTTCCGACCGCTTTTCGTGGGTCAGCAGGCGCAAATTGATTGCGCCGCGCTCGAACGATTTGTCGAAGCGCGCCACCAGTTGTGGCATGCGCTCGTTGGCGCTCGGACCGCCAAACTGGTCGGCCGGGTCTTCCGCCGCCAGCGTCACTCGCACGCCGGTTTTGGCGTTGCCAAAAGCGTAGCGGATCTGGGAACGGCGCGAAAACGGTGCACCCACCGGGCCATTGAAATCAATCGTTTCCGGCAGGTTATCGACGTCCATAAAGGTCGACCAGGTTTGCCCGATCAGCCAGCCGGCGTATTCCCCGTAAGCATGGCGCAACCGGATCAGTTTGCGGTTATCGGCGCCATACGAATAAAAATCTGACTCGACGGTTGTCTTGAATGGGCCGAGAGGGGTCGGCGTGGAGCTGGCAAAACCGATGCGAGACGTCTCCGACGAAAACTGGGTACGCCCGGTGAGTCCGCGCGCGTTGTTCAGTGGCTGATAGGTCAGGTCGGTAAAGACATCGGGTGCGCTGGACTGCCGCAAGTCATGCACAACGTCGGTTTCGGCATAGCCGTACAGGTGAATCGAGGTTTGCGTGCCGGGCACCACCATGCCGCCGGGAATGGCACTTTTCGGTACTGCGTCCGGTTCAACGTACCTTGGCTTGATGCGCGGATCCCGTGCACCGATGTCCTGCGCCATGACCGGCATCGCGACTGGCACCGATTCGAGCGGTGGGGCAGTCGCCGTCATCGTGAGCGCAGTCGTCCGGGCAGGTGCCCGGTCAACCTTGAGCGCATTGACCTCGGCATGCATTTGCTGCAGTTCTGCGCGCAGCTGTTGCAGTTCGATTCGCAAGGCGGCATCGCTCTGCGCGTGGGCCGGCAGGGCTGATAAGCCCAGCGCAAGTGCCAGGCCGGTCATGAGGTGTGTCGGTTGCATGGAGGGTCCTGTTTCAGAGTAAGTATCGGGAGAGAAAAGCAAGGCGGGTTCAAAACGAGAACACCTGGCCAAGTCGGTCGGTGAATAGCATCCAGATGGCAATCAACGCGAGGATGACCAGCACCACCGCCACACCAAGTTCGCTGCGTGTAAAGATGGACTCCTGCGGGGCATGCTCTTTACGCGCCCAGATGAAAACGATATTTCCAAGTGCAAAAAAGATGGCGCCGGCAATCATGTACTGCAACCCTGCCGCATACACCAGCCAGAGGCCGTACACGGTGCCCAGTACACTGGCCACCAGCGCCCCGGTCTTGCCGATTTTGGCCGTGGACGGATATTTTCCGGTGACCACGAGCTTGCACAAGAAGCCGGTGGCACCGACATAGGCCGGCAAGATCATCACGCCGGTAATGGACAGCATGACGTTCCAGGCGTTGCCAGAAAAATATACCAGTATCATCATGGCCTGCATCACGCCGGTCGAGACCCACAGCGCGAGCGAGGGCGCGCCGTTTTCATTGGTCTTGACGAATTCTTTGGGAAACGTGCCATCCTTGGCAGCAGCCCATGGCAACTCGGCCAGCAGCATGGTCCAGACCAGCCAGCAGGCCAGGATCGAGATCAGCACGCCGCCATTGACGAAATATTCGCCCCATTTGCCGACCACCGTTCCGAGGATGTGCGCCATCGAGGGTGGCGCGATGCCGGCCAGTTGAGCCTGGTTCATCACGCCGAATGGCAAGATCGAGATCAGCACATACAGCAGCACGGTGACGAAAAAGCCCATTAATGTAGCGCGGCTGACAGTGCCCGGGTCGGACTTGTCGGACATGACGACTGCGCCTTCGATACCGATGAACACCCACAAGGTGACGAGCATGGTGCTTTTGACTTGGTCAAGCACGCTACCCAATGGTTTGCTGCCGGCCACGTTGCCGCTCAGATGGCCCCAGAAGTCGCTGGTGAAAAGGCCCGCTTGTAGCGATACGGCCAGCACGCCGATGAACACGGCGATCGGGATGAACTTGGCGATGGTGCCGATCACGTTCAGGGTCGACGCATTTTTAATGCCGCGCAGGACCAGCCAGTTCATGGCCCAGAACACAAGCGAGCCTACCAGGATGGCCAGCCAGGTATTGCCACCCTTGAAATAGGGCGGGAAGAAATAATTGAGGGTATCCATCAGCAGCACCGCGAAGCCGACGTTGCCGAAGGCAGAGGACAGCCAGTAACCCCAGGCCACCTGGAAGCCGGCGTATTTGCCGAAGCCCTGGCGCGCATACATGTAAATGCCGGATGTCAGTTCCGGCTTACTTTCGGCCAGGGCCTGGAAGGTGCGCACCAGCAAAAATACGCCGAAGGCGGAAATGAGCCAACCGAGGCCGATGGCCCCGAGGCCGGCGTGCTGCGCCATGTTTTGCGGCAGGTTGAACGCACCGCCGCCGACCATGGCGCCGATCACCAGTAAGGTCATCGAAAACAGGCCGAGCTTGTGATTCGCTTTGCCGGAGGATGCTGCTGTCTTGGGCGTGGCGGTCGGTGTTGCAGGGGGGGTGATAACGCTCATGTCGATTCCTTGGTAATGCATAAAATGTGGTAGCGGCCGTCGACCAGGTCGACGCCGTGGATGTCGTGCGCAAAGCCAGGCATCTCGGCGTCGAACGCTTCGAGTGCGCTCAGGTAGGCGAGCAGGGGGCCATCGGCCGCGCCGGCCAGTTCGCCCGGCATCAGCAGCGGGATGCCGGGTGGATACGGCACCACCCCGGTGGCCACAACGCGCCCGGCCATCTGGTCGAGCTTGAGCGATTCGACTTGGTTCTTCACCAGGCATTCATACGCCTGGACGGGCGAGAGCGCCGGCACCGGCAGGGTGGCGAAACCTTGGGCCAGGCAGGCGTTAGTGCGGTGCCTGGCGACAGCGTCGAACACGCGCCCGGCCAGGTCGCGCAGGCCGAGCGCACCATACTGTTGTGGCCAGGCCGCGGCCAGCGCCGGAATGGCAGTGGCCAGCGGGGTGTTGGCAGCATGGTCGCGATGAAAGGCGAGCAAGGCGTTGACCAGGGTGCCCCACTTGCCGCGCGTGATCCCCATCGAGAACAGAAACAGGCTGGTGAAATCGGTGGTCTTTTCCACCACGATGCCCAAGTTGTCGAGGTAGGCCGCCAGCACCGCCGCCGGGATGCCAGCGTCTTGCAGCGTGCCGTCGCGTCCCATGCCCGGCGTGACGATCGACACCTTGATCGGGTCGAGCATGCAGTCACCTTCGGCCAAGTCGGGAAAGCCGTGCCAGTCCTGGCCCGGTTGCAGCAGCCAGGCGCGGGCATCGGTGGCCAGCAGGGCCGGGTCGGCCAGGTGAAACGGAGTGCTGCTGCCATCGACCCGGTCCACACTGTCGGGCTGCCAGGCGGAGAAAAACCAATCACCCCGGGCCGCGAATTCTGCGCCCAGGCGCGCCACTGTCTGGCGAAATGCCACCGCTTCGACGATTGTTTCGTCGGTCAGAGCGCGGCCACCCGGGCCATCCATCATGGCCGCGGCGATATCGTTGGAGGCAATGATGGCGTATTGCGGCGAGGTCGATGCATGCATCATGAACGCTTCATTGAAGCGCGCATGCGTAATTGCACGTCGCCCGTCGCGCACGTGGATGTAGGACGCCTGTGAAATCCCGGCCAGCAGCTTGTGGGTGGACTGCGTGGCGAACACGGTCGGCCCGCCGGCCGTGGCCGCGCCCGCTGCGCCATGCATGGCGAAGCGACCGGCGTACAGCGGATTGAAGCGCGCATAGCCGTACCA
>JALYUM010000119.1 GCA_030853745.1 Pseudomonadota bacterium
GGCGGGCACTCATGCGGCGCTGTCCGACCCGGTCGGTGACCATCGTCGGCGACCTCGCCCAGCGTGAGTCCCCGGCCGGCGCCCGAAGTACAGCGAGGCGGCGATCCAGTTCTGCCTGACAATCAAGGGCTTGTTCAATCTGGCCCTGCGCCAGGCGATGGGCATGGCGCAGAGCTTGCTCAAGCTCGCTGGCCTGGACTGGCAGGTGCCCGACTTCAGCACCGTTAGCCGGCGCCAGAAGCATCTATCGGTGACGATCGCAGCGCAGCCGACTGCAACGGGATTGCACCTTCTGGTCGATAGCACAGGTATCAAGATGCTTGGCGAAGGTGAGTGGAAGACAAAAAAACATGGGGCTGACTACCGTCGCCAGTGGCGCAAGGTCCACCTCGGCATTGACGCGGCCACGCTGGAAATCCGGGCTATTGAAGTGACCGACAACGCAACAGGCGATGCGCCGATGCTGTCATGCCTGCTCGACCAGATTCCCGCCGATGAGACCGTCGCAAGCGTCAGCGGCGATGGTGCCTACGACACCAAAGACTGTCATGAAGCGATCGCGCAACGTGGGGCACAGGCGGTTATCCCAACTCGCAAGAACGCCAAGCCATGGAAAGACCAGCGTCCTGGCGCCACAGCCCGCAACGCCATCCTGGCAGCCACGCGCCTGCTGGGCAGGAAAATTTGGAAGAAGTGGAGCGGCTATCACCGGCGCAGCCTTGTCGAGACCAAGATGCGCTGCTTCAAGCTTCTTGGCGAGCGCGTCATGGCACGTGATTTCGACCGACAGGTCGCCGAACTGCAGGTCCGTGCCGCCATCCTTAATCGGTTCACCCGGTTGGGCACGCCCACGACTGTGGCGGTGATTATGCCGTAATTCCGCTTGGGGTTTGGGGAATTACGACCTCAGCTGATTTATGCAACAAAGCCATTTATATGCAAAAAAGCAACAAAGTGGTTTTATATTGTCGCTTGACTAACTGTACGAAAACGATCGATTGCGGACAGTGTGATTTTAGGGTGTACATAAAATAGCATGTCAATGTTTCGGACATGGGTTACAATAAGTACGCCCATTTCGTACGCTTTGGTTGCCTAACATGTCTCGCACCTTCATCTACGCTCGCGTCAGCACCGCCGATCAGAACACAGACAACCAGATTCTTGAAATCGAGGCGGCCGGCTTCGCGGTCGACAAACGCCGTATCGTGTGCGAAAGCATCAGCGGCAGCGTCGCGGCCACTGAACGGCCGCAGTTTGCTCGGTTGCTTGACCGTCTGGAACCCGGCGATGTACTCATCGTAACCAAGCTGGACCGACTTGGCCGCAATGCCATGGATGTGCGCGCCACAGTAGAGCAGCTGGCGACCGATGCTATTCGTGTGCACTGCCTGGCGCTCGGCGGGGTCGATCTGACCAGCGCTGCCGGAAAGATGACCATGAGCGTGTTGAATGCGGTAGCTGAGTTTGAGCGCGATTTGCTGATCGAGCGAACCCAAGCGGGTATTGCACGCGCACTGGCGGAAGGCAAGACCCTGGGTCGCCCGCCAGCGCTGACCAAGGTACAGCAGGCCGAAGCAATGCAACGCCTCGCGAAAGGTGAGTCCGTAGCCAAGGTGGCGCGTGACTACGGCACCACTCGCCAGTCCATCATGCGGGTTCGGGAGAGGCTCAGCCAATCCAGTGCAGCCGACTCCTAACAAGGGCGCTGTCGCCTTTCGAAAACGAAAATACGATCCAGAAGACCGCCGAGCTGTCCGGGCGCAGTTAAGGCCAGGTCAAGCGGATTTGGGCCATGCACCAAGGCAAATCATAATGCACTGATTGCCGCCATACAGGAAAAAGATGCCAGTCAGCTTTCTTTCCGACGCGCAGCGCGAGAACTATGGCCGCTACGCCAGTTCTCCATCACCCCATGACCTCGCCCGGTACTTTCATCTGGACGACACCGACCATGCGCTAATCGCTGAGAAGCGCGGCGCGCACAATCGGCTTGGCTTCGCCATCCAGCTGGGCACAGTGCGGTACCTGGGCGCGTTTTTGGAAGATCCGCTGGCCGTGCCCCAGCCCGTGTTGCGGACGCTGGCCAAGCAGCTGCGCATCGAGGCGCTGGACAAAGCAAGCTCCTACAGCACCGGCCGGCAACGCTGGCAGCATGCAATAGAAATTCGCGCGCGCTATGGCTACGTCGAATTCACGGAACCCTTGATCGCCTTTCGCCTTACTCGGTGGCTGTACGCGCTTTGCTGGACCGGCACCGACCGGCCGAGCGTGCTGTTCGAGCGCGCCACGACATGGCTCGTGACGCACAAGGTACTGCTGCCAGGCTGCACGACGCTCGAACGGTACGTTGCGCGCCTGCGCAGCCGCGTCGAAGAGCGCTTGTGGCGCTCGCTTGGGAGTGGGATCGGCCAGGACCAGCAAACGCGCCTGGAGGGCCTTCTGGTCTCATCTGGCGGCACTCGTAATTCGCCGCTCGACCGACTGCGCACCGGGCCGGTGGTGGCCAGCAGCCGGTCAATGAGCCTGGCGCTGATGCGGCTGCAAGCCGTTCGCGAGCTTGGCATCCGGTTGCCGGCCGCCACGCGCATCCCGGCCACACGGGTGGCCGCCCTGGCACGGTTCGCCGGCGCCGCCAAGGCCAGCGCGATCCTGCGTCTGCCGGTGCTGCGCCGCCTGGCAACCTTGGTCGCGTTTGTACACTGCCTCGAAGCATCGGCTCAGGACGACGCCTTGGAAGTACTCGAAGTCATCCTGCGGGAGCTTTTTGGTGACGCGGTGAAGGCCGACAAAAAATCGCGCCTCCGATCGCTCAAAGACCTTGACGCAGCTGCAGCCACCCTTGCCAGTGCCTGCCAGATGCTGCTGGACGACACTGTGCCGGATGCCGAGTTGCGCAAACAGTTATTCGCGCGGATTTCGCCGGACGCGCTCGCGCTGGCCCTTGCCGGCGTGAACAAACTGATTCGGCCAACCGACAACGTGTATTACCAGGAACTGGACGCCAAGTACAAGACCGTGCGCCGCTTCCTGCCTGCGCTGGCCGAGCACATTCACTTTGGCGCGAACGCCGCTGGCGAGCCGTTCATCGCCGCCTTCGCTTGGCTTCGCGCGAACATGACGGCGAAGAGACCCGGCAACGACGCGCCGCGCGAAATCATCAGCAAGCCCTGGCAACGTCATGTGCTGCGCGAGGATGACGCCATCGACTTCCACGCTTACACTTTCTGCGTTTTGTCCGAATTGCGTATCGCGCTGCGCCGGCGCGATGTGTTCGTGGCCCCGAGCTGGCGTTACGCCGATCCGCGCGCCGGCCTGCTCGATAGCGCCGAATGGGAATCCACGCGCCCGATCATTTGCCGCACGCTGGGCCTGTCGGCGGTGCCGGGGCCGACCTTGACTGCGCTGGCCGATGAATTGGACCGCACCTACCAGGCTGTCGCCGCCAGGTTGCCCGACAATCCGGCCGTGCGGTTCGAGAAGGCGGGCGACAAACAAGAGCTGGTGCTCAGCCCATTGGACAAAATGGATGAACCGGCATCGCTGATCGCGCTGCGCGCCAAGGTCATGGGCATGCTGCCGCGCGTCGATTTGCCGGAACTAATCTTGGAGATTGCGGCCCGCACGCGCTTTACGGACGCCTTTACTCACATATCGGAGCGCACCGCGCGCGCTTCCGATCTGCATGTGAGCATCTGCGCGGTGCTGATGGCCGAGGCGTGCAATACGGGGCCAGAGCCGCTGATTCGCGGCGATGTGCCGGCGCTCAAGCGCGACAGGTTGTCATGGGTGGACCAGAACTATCTGCGCGACGACACCATCACTGCGGCGAACACCATGCTGGTCGCCGCGCAGAGCCGTTCGACGCTGGCCAGCGTGTGGGGCGGCGGCGAGGTCGCGTCGGCCGACGGGATGCGCTTCGTGGTGCCGGTGCGCTCGGTGCATTCCGGGCCGAATCCGAAATACTTCGGCGTCGGGCGCGGCGTGACCTGGTACAACCTGATATCGAACCAGTTTTCCGGACTGAACGACATCACGGTGCCGGGCACGCTGCGCGACAGCCTGGTCCTGCTAGCCGTCGTCCTGGAACAGCAGACCGACCTTCAGCCGACTCAGATCATGACGGACACGGGCGCGTACAGCGACGTGGTTTTCGGCCTGTTCCGCCTGCTTGGATACCGATTCAGTCCGCGCCTGGCCGATGTCGGCGGCACGCGTTTCTGGCGAATCGATACCAAAGCCGACTACGGACTGCTCAATTCTGTATCCGGGCACAATATTAGCCTGCAGAAGATCGAGCCGCATTGGGACGACATGCTGCGCCTGGCCGGCTCGCTCGAGCTCGGCCGGGTTTCTGTCGCCGGCATCATGCGCACGCTCCAGGTCTGCGAGCGCCCAACCCGGCTGGCCCTAGCCATCGCCGAGTTCGGTCGCATCGACAAGACGCTGCACACGCTGACCTACATCGATGACGAAGCCAAGCGCCGGAGCACGCTGACTCAGCTCAACCGTGGCGAGGGGCGGCACAGCGTAGCCCGCGCCGTCTTCCACGGCAAGCGAGGCGAGTTGCGGCAGCACTACCGCGAGGGGCAGGAAGACCAGCTCGGTGCGCTCGGCCTGGTGCTCAACATGATCGTGCTGTGGAACACCAGCTACATGGAAGCCGCATTGAACCAACTGCGGGCGGATGGTTTCGAGGTAAGAGATGAAGACATGGCCAGGCTGTCGCCGCTGCTGCATGAGCACATCAACATGCTGGGCCGGTATTCGTTTTCGGTGCCGGATTCGGTGGCCAAGGGCGAGTTACGTCCGTTGCGTAACCCAGCGAACGATGAATAGTCCCGCGAACCTGGCTTAACCGTGTTTTACGTTCCACTGCACCTCAGACCCCAATTGCGTGATCGGACGCTCGGGCCCATTGACTACGGCGCAACGTTCAAAGTTTAGCGGGGGGCGATGTTACTCATTTACGAAGGAATCCTTACGGTCCCCCAAGAACGACACAGACCAAGTTCCGACGCGCTCCCAGGAGCCCGTGCCTGGTGCGAACAATGCCGAGCCAGCGACCATCACGCCACCGCGCCCATCGTTGGAAGTAACATCGGCCAGTTGGGTAGGTCGACAGTGGCAAATATGCCTGACGGCGGGCAATGCATGGATGGATGATTACGCACCTAGCATGGGCGCAGCGCTGGCGTATTACACGC
>JALYUM010000136.1 GCA_030853745.1 Pseudomonadota bacterium
CATTGTCGTCGGCAGCGTCGCGTTGCTGGATGGTGTTGACTGCTTCTTTCATTGCTTCCTCGAGGGTTAAGAACAGGGTGCGGAGTAGGGTGCGGAGTATTGTGCGGTACACCATGACAGGGTACTAGGCCGATGCGGCAGTGAAGGTCCGGTTGCGTCCGCCCAGCTTGGCCGAGTACAGCGCCTGGTCGGCCCGTTCCATCAATTCCGCGGGCGTGGCGACCTGCACCAGATTGGTGGCGATGCCGACGCTGACGGTGATGCGCCGGTATTCACTGCCTTCGTGTGCTATGCCGAGCTGAGCGATGGCGGCGTGAATGTCGGCGGCAACACGACGGGCGCCTTGCTCGTCCGTGTCCGGCAACAGCAACACGAATTCTTCGCCACCGAAACGGGCGGCCATGTCGCATGGCCGGGCGATGCAGCTGGCGATGGCCTGCGCCACGGCCACCAGCGCGCTGTCGCCCTGCTGGTGGCCGTAGGTATCGTTGTAGGGTTTGAACCTGTCGATGTCGATGAACAGGATTGCGAGCGGCGACTGGGTGCGGCGCGTGCGCAGCCATTCCCGGTCGATGGCAGCGTCGAGCGTGCGCCGGTTGCACAAGCCCGTGAGGCTGTCGGTGATGGAGAGCTGGCGCAGTTCGGCCTCGATGCGCAGGCGGCTGCGGAATTCGGCGGCCAGGAAAATCGACAGCAGCGTCAACGCAATGGCCAGCGGCACCACCAAACCGAGGATGTAGCGCACCTGACGGTTCCACGATGCGTAAATTGCCGCCTCGCTGGCGCCAATACTCATCATCATCGGCACGTCGCGGAATTTGCGGAAGACAAACAAGCGCGCCTCGCCGTCGATGGCGCTCTTGCCGATAAAGGCACGTTCGCCCGTGCTCAGGAAGCGCGCCACATTGGGCGTCTTGCGGACGTTCGACCCAATCAGCGCGCCGCTGCCCGGCGTGTAGGTGAGGATGGTGCCGTCGTTATGGAGCAGCGTCAGCGCACCGCGTTCGCCAATGTTGACGCCCTCGAGCAGCTTGCCGAAATACTCGAGCTTGATCGCGGCAATGGCCACGCCGGCGAAGCTGCCGTCCGGATGGCTGATGCGCCGGCTCAGCGCGATCGAGCGGGCGCCATCGCGCAGGCGCGAAAAATAGGGCGCGCTGACGAACACGCCGAGGTCGGTGCGGGTTTTGTGCGCGATAAACCAGTCGCGGTCGCTGAAATTGAGCGTTGGCGGCACGCGCATGTTCGACGCATCGACGATGTTGCCATGGGCATCGACTATCAGGATCGAGCCCAGCAGCGCGCCAGCCGTGGTGGCGCGGTCAAACAGCAGGCTGTGCCGGTATTCGAACGGCATTGCGCGTACCATGGGATCGAAGGCATTCTCGACGACGCTTTCCAGGGACATGTCGAGCAGCTGAAATGTACGGCTCACTTCGCGCTCCACCACCACGGCCAGATTATCGGCAGTTTCGACCGAGTGCGCGAAAATGTCGCGCCGTTCCTGCATCAAAATGCCGGCGAACAGTGCCAGCATCCCCAGCGTCGGGATGACGGTGCCGAGGATGATGGCGGCCGGATGGCACAGCAGGTAAGTGCGGAACCGGGTCAGGAAGAAGCGGCGGAGTTGCATGGGCCGCATTTTATAGCAACTGGATGTTTCAGCTGCCAATGCCGCCGATGCTGTCCATCAGCGCGCAAGGATCAGGCGCAGGCCCAGAGCGATGAAAATCGACCCGGCCACCCGGTCCAGCCATACGCCGGCGCGCGGGTTGACGTTGATCCATTTGCCGACCGCCCCGGAAAAATAGCCCAGCAGGCCAAATAAAACGCAGGCCTGCGCCGTAAACAGCAGGCCCAGTTGCGCGGTCTGCCAGCTGGCGTGCCCGTGCGCGGCAATCACGAATTGCGGCAGGAACGACAGGAAGAAGAGCACCACTTTTGGATTGATGCTGTTCGCAAATGCGCCCTTGGCGAACAGGCGCCACAGCGATTCTTTCACTGCACCGGCGTCATCGATGCCGGCACGCGCCCCGCCGCGGCTGCGCAGGGCGCCGATGCCGAGCCACACCAGGTACAGGCCACCGCATACTTTCAGCGCCGTGAACGCCGCCGGCGAGGCGGCAATCAGCGCGCCGACACCGAGTGCCGCCAGCAGCGTGTGGCTGAGGCAGCCAAGTGCGCAGCCCAGGCCGAATACCATGCCGGATGTCCTGCCGCGCGCCATGCCCACGCCGAGCACCATCAGATTGTCGGGGCCGGGCGACACGGTAATCAGGATGGCGGCCATCAGGAAGCCGAAGCACTGGTCGGCGCCGATCAGCATGTTTTCAACCGTGCCAGGTTATAGGCGGCAGCTTCCAGCAGCGCGCCGGTGTGCGCCATCGCGTACTGCAGCGACACCGGCGCGGACTGCACCGAAAAGCAGCCATCGAAGGCGCGGAACAGGTCGGCGTTGTCGTCGACGGCGCCCGACAGCAACGTCACCGGCACGCCGTGCCGGCGGGCGAGCGCAGCGACGATGGCGGGGCCCTTGCCCAGTAGTGTTTGCGCGTCCGAGCGCCCCTCGCCGGTAATGACCCAGTCGAACGCAAAGGCCGCGCCGTCCAGTTGCAGCGTGTCGAGGATGAACGCGGCGCCAGGTTGCAGCGTGCCGCCCAGCGCGCGCACCGCGAAGCCGATACCGCCCGCCGCCCCAGCCCCTGCAGCCCCGGCAGCTCCGGCAAAATCGCCGCCACCGATGGCCGCCACGATTTTTTCGCCAAAGCTGCCCAGCAACGCGTCGGCGCCAGCGACATCCGCCACGCCTTTTTGCGGCCCGAACACGATGCTGGCACCTTCCGGCCCGGTGAGCGGGCTGGTGACGTCGGTCAGACCGATCAGGGTGATGGCGTCGAGCCAGCCGGCATCGCTGCGACGCGTTACGCTGACGATCTCGTGCAGGTTGCCCAACACCGGGTCGATGGCGCCGCCGTCGAAGTCGAAGGCAAGTTCTGCCAGCAGTCCGGCGCCGGCGTCGTTCGTCGACGAGCCGCCCAGGCCGAGGACAATCGTGGTGCAGCCATGCGCCGCGATGGCCCGGATGGCCTGGCCGATGCCGCGCGTGCTGCGGCGTTCTACCGGCACCCTGGCGGCGGGAAGGCCGACAATTTCCGCCACATCGAAGATGGCAAATGCTGCGTCGCCCGGGCCATTGCAGATGGCGAAAGGGAGGTCGAGCGGGTCGCCGTTGGCATCGGTGACGGGCGCTGTGTGCCAGGTGGCGCCGAGGCGCGCGGCCACTGTCTGCGCCGTGCCTTCACCGCCATCGGCAATCGGCAATGCAGTGATGACGCTGTCGGGCCAGGCGCGCAGGAGGCCTGCTGCAATATGGTGCGCCACCTGGTCGGCGGCGAGACTGCCTTTGAAAGTATCCGGTGCGATCAGGATGCGCATGGGGTGCTCGGGATGGTGTCGTGCCATGGTGTCTCGCTGGTAAAAAGTTGGCGGTGGCGGTGGCGGGCGGCAGGGATATCAGGGACGTGTGCTGAAGTACCCGAGAAACATGGCCACCGCAGTCTCCACGAGCTGCGCCTGCTGCGTGGCGTCGAGCGGCGGGGCGCCCAGCGTGACTTGTGGCCAGAATGCCACGGCTTTTAATTGACCCTGCAACAGTGTGGAAACAAACACCGGATCGCCTGCAGTCAGGGCGCCGTCGGCCTGGGCCGCGCGGATCCACACGGTGAGACCTTCTTCACGCGCGCTCAGGCGGGCAATCATTGGCCGGGCGCGCTCGGGGGAATGCACCGCCTCGGCAATGGCAACCCGGGCCAGGCCGATGAAGTCTGGCGTGCCCTGGATGCGCAGTTTGCGTTCCAGGAGCGCTGCAAGTTGCGCGCGCAGCGGTGCGCCGGGGACATATGGCGCATCGATTTCCGCGGCAGCGCATTCCATGGTCTCCACCACCGTCGCCGTGAACAACTCTTCCTTGCACGGAAAGTGGTTGTAGACGGTACGTTTCGACACGCCGGCTTCAAGCGCGATCTTGTCCATGCTGGAGGCGTCAAAACCGCTGGTACGAAATTGTTCGCTCGCCGCCGCCAGAATGGCCAGGCGCTTGCGGTCAGTAAGGCGGATAGGTGCATTCATGGAATCATTCTACACCGGAGAGTATACTTTTCGCCGCACAGGAACTACACTGTGTAGTGTAATTATTTCAGGAGTATTCGCCATGACGCGCCCCGCTTCCGCCCGTACCATTCCTTCCGCTACCGGCGCGCGCGTGTCGGTAGCGTCGTTCGTGCAAACTTCGCCGCATCTGCGTGAAGGGAAGTACCAGAACACGCTGCCGGTGCGGCCGCAGTCGTTGGGCGAGTACGTGAAGCTGTTCTGGACTTTCCTGTTCAACAAGCCAAAAACTACCGTGCCGGCCGGCGCCATTCCGGTGCTGGCGCTGACCCAGGATCAATTACTGGCGGCCCCCGACGACACCGTCTTCCGGCTCGGTCATTCCACCATGCTGATGAAACTGGGCGGTGCGTTTTACCTGACCGATCCGGTCTTTTCGCAACGCGCCTCGCCGGTGCAATGGTTCGGCCCCGCGCGCTTTCACCAGCCGCCCATTGCCATCGACGATTTGCCGCCGATCGAAGCGATCATTTTGTCGCACGACCATTATGACCACCTCGACCGTGCCGCCGTGCTGGCGCTGGCCGGCAAGACGCGCCACTTCATCACGCCGCTGGGCGTGGGCGAGCGCCTGATCAAGTGGGGCGTGCCGGCCAGCAAGGTGCGTCAGTGCGACTGGTGGGAAAGCGTGCAGGTAGCGGATGTCACGCTGACCGCCACGCCGGCCCGGCATTTTTCGGGCCGGTCGATGACGGACCGCGACACCACCTTGTGGGCCTCGTGGGTGATTCAGCATGCCGACTTGCGCATTTTCTTCAGCGGCGACAGCGGTTATTTCGACGGCTTCAAAAAGATCGGCGAGCGCTTCGGGCCGTTCGATCTGGCGATGGTGGAAACCGGCGCCTACGATGCCATGTGGCCCGACGTCCACATGCAGCCCGAACAAACCCTGCAGGCATTCATCGATCTGCGCGGCAAGGTTTTGATGCCCGTGCATAACGGCACGTTCGACCTTGGCCTGCACCGCTGGCAGGAGCCGTTCGAGCGGATTGCGGCGCTGGCGCAGGCGCAGGGTATTGCGCTTGCCACGCCGCAGATGGGCGAGCAGCTGGAGGCACGTGCCCCGGCCGCCGGACGCGACTGGTGGAGCAGTGTGGACCCGACGAGCGAGGCGCCCGCCTGCGTGCGCGGCACAGTCGTCACCAGCAAGGCTGCCGCCGTGCCGTAAGCGATGTCGCTGGCTGTTTCGTGCGGCTGCAGTGTGGCAAACAGCGGCGCCTGGATTTTGCCGCTGTCGTGACTCGCACGGGCGTCGTAGCGGACATAGGCCGGCATGTCGCGCCGCTGCGATGGCGTCCCGGCGTAGTACGGATTGCGCGCCGTGACATACACATCGCCATTCAGCGCGCGCTGGCCCGGACCAATGGTGTGGCGTGATTGTGCGCCAGCTTTCCACATAGGCGCCGGAACCGACAGCAGCGCGCCCGTGCATGGCGTCGGATTGTCGAGCTGCGCGCGCAGGATGCGTCCGTAGCGCAGCTACGCGCCAAGGTCGCGGTGCGCCTGGTAGCACATAACGAACTCCAATTGGCGGCGCGTGGTGTGGCCCGCCGCAACATACACATCCAACGCAGTGTTGATGATTTCGTGGTCGTTCCGGATCGCATGCGCCGTGCCGGAAACGGTCCAGCCGGGTATCGGCGTGGCGGTAAAGCCGGCATCGTGCGAGCGCACCTTGCTGGGCTGGATGCGTGCATTGATGACGCCACCCGGCGCACCCAGTAGCCCCGGGCTGTTGCTGGCACTGATCTGTTTCGCAGCGGGAGAGCGAAAGCCCTGCGATGTTGGCAAACACGTCCAGGCCGGGCCGTGCTTGCCAGATGGCGCCTGCTGTCGGTGTGAATACGCCAGCCCGGTAACCGGTCGGGGCGGCAGGCAGCTTGCAGTTCAGCAGGTCGTCGTCGAACCGGTCACAGCGCGCGCCGCCATGCAGTTTCAGCGCCGGCAGCACGCGGTACTAGCCCTGCGCGAAAGCGCCGTACGTCAGCAGGCCGGGATCTGCAGC
Source organism: Pseudomonadota bacterium (assembly GCA_030853745.1). Classification (GTDB taxonomy): domain Bacteria; phylum Pseudomonadota; class Gammaproteobacteria; order Burkholderiales; family Burkholderiaceae_D; genus JALYUM01. Next base: position 6,173 of record JALYUM010000136.1, read on the forward strand.
GAGGCGCGCCGGACGCCGTCGCTTTCCAGCATCACGGCAGCGCTGGATGGCGTCGCGGCGTCGCCCTGGCTGGACGGGATGTTGTGCGGTACGCCATCGCCATACATCGCGGTGTCTGCCCCATGCGTGCCCTCGGTGCCGAAGCCGCGCATGCGAAACCCGTTGCCGGTATCGCCCTGGTCGATATTGTTGGCTGCCACGCCGGGCACGCGCCGGAAGATGTTCGACATGTCGCGGCCCACGTTGATGGTGGCATGTCAGCGGCAGTGATGCTGGTCACGCTGCCGGGCAATGCGGCGGCGTCGACGCCGGGGTGCAGGCGGCCTGGTTCTGCACGCGCCCCATTGACTTCGACAATCTGGAGCGGGGCAGCTGCATCGTCCGCCAGCGCAGCGCCGCTGAGAGAGCAGGACAACAGCACCGCGGGGAAACGGTGCGCAAACGCAGCGCGGGCGGTATGGCAGAACGGGACAAGAACAACACGGCAGAGTTTCAGTGACTATTGCAACATGGTTGCAATAGGGTTGCAACAATAAGATGCTGCGCTTATTATTGCAATATAGTTGCATTTATATTGACGTCGACAAGGAGAACGTGTTTGACACAGCAGAACAGCAGAGGGCGATGGACGGAACAGCGCGCAGCGGTGCTGGACGCCCGCGCCGTGGTGGCCGGTTACCAGGGAAAAACTATCCTGCAGCAGCTCGACCTGCAGGTTCACGCCGGCGAAATTGTCGCCTTGCTGGGCGCGAACGGCGCGGGTAAAACCACCACGCTGAATGTGTTCCTCGGCTTTGTCGCGGCAACTGCGGGGCAGGTGCGTGTCGATGGCATCGATCCGGCCGCCGACCCCGGCGCCGCCCGGCGCCGCCTTGCGTACATTCCCGAAAACGTCGCCCTGTATGAACACCTGACGGCGCGCGAAAACGTCGCCTATTTGCTGCACCTGGCCGGGCAGCAGGAGGATGCTGGCGCCATCGCTGCTGCGCTGGCTGCGGCCGGCCTGGCGTCTGCCGCATTTGACCGGCGCGCCGGCGGCTTGTCGAAAGGGATGCGCCAGAAAGTCGCCATTGCGCTGGCGCTGGCGCGCAAGGTGCCGGCGCTGCTGCTTGACGAGCCCACCTCCGGCCTCGATCCGCAGGCCACCGGCGAATTCAATCGCCTGCTGGGTGTGCTGCGCGCGCAGGGCGTGGCAATTCTCATGGTGACGCACGATTTATTGAGCGCGGCCGATGTGGCCGACCGCATCGGTTTCCTCGACGCCGGCCGCTTGATCGAGGAAGTTGCCGCTACCGGTGCCGAGCGCTTCGACGTGCGCGCGCTGCACCGACGGTATGGCGGGGTGGCGGCATGAACGTCACCATGCGTATTGCGCGCGAAGAATGGCGGGCCCTGGTGCGCGACCGCGCTGCCGTGGCCGGGCTGGCGTTGCTGACAATCCTGATGCTGATCGCGGCGCTCACTGCGTGGGATCAGCAGCGCCGTGCGGATGCCGAACGCACGCATTACCAGGCGCGTGTGGACGCGCAATTCAAGGCGCAGCCAGACCGCCATCCGCACCGCATGGTTCACTACGGCCAGTTCGTGTTCCGCCCGGTCAATCGACTGGCCGCATTCGATCCCGGTATCGATGGTTTTACGGGGAACACGCTGTTTCTCGAAGGGCATCGCCAGAACAGCGCCAACTTTGGCGATGTGCGCCAGACGTCGCTGCTGGTGCGCTTCGGCGCGCTGACGCCGGCCTTTGCGCTGCAGGTGCTGGCGCCGCTGCTGCTGATATTTTTCGGCCATGCTGCGGTGGCGCGCGAACGGGCCTCTGGCACCTTGCGCATCCTGCTCGCGCAAGGCGTGTCCGGCCGCCAGATCGTGCTCGGCAAACTGCTGGCACTGGGCGGCTTTGCCGGTGTGATGCTGGTGCCGGCGCTGGCGGCGTTAGCGGCACAGGCGTTGATGGGCGACCTGGCGGCAGCTACTGTACTGGCGGCCGGATATGTCGCCTGGTTGCTGATGTGGACGTTGATTACCGTGCTGGTCTCCACGCTGTGCACGCGCGGCCGTGATGCCTTGCTGATCCTGCTGGGCATCTGGACCGTGCTGGTAATTTTGCTGCCGCGCGTCGTTCCGGCGCTTGCCAGCAGGGCGGTCGCGGTGCCGACCCGTTTTGAAGACGCCATCATGGTGCAGCGCGATTATCTGGCGCTGGGCGATGCGCACAATCCGGACGACGCGCAGTTCGCGGCTTTCCGTGCGCGCCTGCTGAAACAGTATGGCGTGGCGCGCATCGAGGATTTGCCGGTCAATTACAAGGGCCTGGTTGCTATGGAAGGCGAGCGTGCATCGAGCGCCGTGTACCGCGGGTACGCAGCGGACATGCTGGACCGTCAGGCGCAGCAGAACGCCATCGTGGACGACGTTGGCTGGCTCAGTCCGACGCTGGCGCTGCGCCGCCTGTCGATGGCGGCCAGTGGCACCGACCTCGCCAGTTTCCGCAGCTTTCTCGAGCAGGGTGAACGCTATCGCTATGCGCTGGTGCAGGGTCTGAACCAGTTGCAGGTCGACGAGCTGACCTACCTTGACGACACCACGCCCGGCCGGGAAAACCGCCTCGGGCATGCGCACTGGCAGACGTTCCCGGCGTTTCAGTACATGCCGGCGTCGCGCGCCGGCATGCTGGAGAAAACCGCGCCGGCGGGTGCCATTTTGCTGGTCTGGCTGGCATGGTTGTCCGCGCTGACCTGGGTTCTCGGCGGTCGCCTCGGGAGGGCTGCATGATGACGGCGCTGCGCCATGAACTGCGCCTGCTGCTGCGCGCGCGCCTGTCGGCAGCGAGCCTGCTGCTGTTGTTATTACTGTCCAGCGTGGCGGTCTGGTCCGGCTTGCACGACACCGCGCGCCAAAGCCACACCATTGCCCGTGCGGCGGCACTGAACCAGCTGGATGCGGCGGCGCTGGCCGCGCGCACCCGGGAAAGTCGCGAGGGCGGCGAGCCGGCCTACTACACTTTCCATACCACCTGGGATGCGCCGTCGCCAGCAGCTTTTCTGGCCCTGGGCCTGCGCGATGTGGCGCCGTATGTGATGCGGATCCGGGCGCTGGGGCTGCAGGCGCAACTGTACGATGGCGAAAACCTCAACCCCGAAGTGGCGCTGCCGGGACCGTTCGATTATGCGTTCGTGCTGATCTATCTGGCGCCGCTGTTTGTCATTGCGCTGCTGCACGACCTGGTCTCGGGTGAGCGCCAGTCGGGCCGGCTGCGCATGCTGGAAGCCATGCCGGACAGCGCCCGCATGTGGCGGCGCCGGGCGGTGCTGCGGTACGCGCTGTTGCTGGCATGCGTGGTGCTGCCGGCCATGGCCGGGATGGTGGCGTCGGGCACTGGCGGTGCGGCATTGCTGCTGGTGCTGTTCGTCACGGCAGCCTACCTGGCATTCTGGCTGGGCGTGGCGCTGCTGGTGGCCACGCGCGACTGGCGCAGCGTCACCAACGCCACCGCGCTGATGGGCGTCTGGGCCGTGCTGACGCTGGTGCTGCCGGCGCTGGCCAACGGCGCGATCGCGGGCGCCATTCCCGTGCACCAGGGCGTCGATCTGATGCTGGCCCAGCGCGAATTGGTGCAGGGTGCGTGGGACGTGCCTCGTGAGCCGACGATGCAGCGGTTCTACGCCGCCCATCCCGCCTGGCGCAGCAGTGCGCCGTTGCCCCCCACGTTTCACTGGAAATGGCTGTTTGCTTTCAATCAGCTGGGGGACGAGGGCGTGGCTGGGCTCGCGCATTCCTATCGCGCCGGATTGCTGTCACGCCAGCGCTGGGCCGATCGGCTGGGGTACGTGCTGCCCGGCGTCGGGACGCAGGCCGTGCTGCACCGGCTGGCCGCCACCGATTTGCCGGCGCAACTGGCTTACCAGGACAGCACTGCGGCGTTTCACGGCGCCATCCGCACGTTTTACTACGGTTATCTGTTCAACGACCGGCCGTTCGGCGCGGCGGATTTTGCAGCCAGCCCACGCTTTGTGCCGGCTGCTGCGCCGCTGACCTTGCCGTGGGGTGGCGCCGCACTCACCGGCCTGCTGGCGTGGGTGGTTTTGTCCGCCGGACTGCGGCGGCTGCGACGGCTGGCACGTTTGCCGCGTTCAGGATGACGTTGGCGTCCGTGCCGCAAACTGGTTGCGACCTGCGCGCTTGGCTGTGTACAAGGCCTGGTCCGCCGCCTGCAACAGCGCGGCGGGGTTATCCATGTGCGCATTGGCAATGACGATGCCCACGCTGGTGGTGACCTGGCGCTGCGTGCCGTCGATGGTAAACGGTGGCGCCATGCTGGCGATGATTTTTGTCGCGACACGTTCAGCCTCGGCAGGGTGATCGAACGCTTCCAGCACGATGACGAACTCGTCGCCATACAGGCGCGCCACGACATCGGATTCGCGCACGCTGTGGCGCAGGCGTCTGGCGAATTCCACCAGCGCCTGATCGCCGCCGGCATGGCCCAGCGTATCGTTGACTTCCTTGAACCGGTCGATATCGAGGTACAGGCACGCCAGCGACGTGTCGGTGCGGCGGCAGCGCGCCAGCGCCCCCTCCAGACGGTCCAGCAGTGCGGACCGGTTCGGCAATCCGGTGAGTGCGTCGATGCGCGCTATGGCTGCGAGGCGTTGCTGGATGGTTTTGAAATCGGTGATATCGGTGACCATCGCGTAAAACCCGAGCACGCGTCCATTCTCCGTCACGTCGGGCGTGTACTGGTGCTGGAAGTAGCGCAACTCGCCATCGTGGGCGTAGCGCAGTTCGGCGCACACCCGCTCGCCGGCCAGCGCCCTGCAGGTGTGGGGGTGCAGCATCGCGTAGATGGCGTCGCCATGGGTTTCGCGCAGCGTCTTGCCCGCCAGCGCGCCTTTCGGCATGCCGGCCGGTCCGCTGTTGTGATAGGTGTAGCGCTCGTCGGCATTGATGTAGGCCACGCGCGCCGGCGTATTGTCGGCAATGTGGCGCAGGCGCCGCTCGCCCCGCGCCAGCTCTTCCTTGGCGGCACCGAGGGCGTCGATCAGCTTGCGCTGGGAGCTCTCCACGGCTTCCAGCCGCTGGTACTGCTCCATCGCGAGTTTCCCGCTGAGCAGCGCCACCGTCAGGACGATGGCCAGCCCGACCAGTCCCGCAGCCAGATCGGAACGGACGCCGGCCATCATCGACGCGCCGGCAATGCCAACGGTCACTTTCAGCGGCAGCTTGCCTACTGGCGCAATGGCGTACAGGCGGCGCTCGCCCGTCAGGGGATTGTCGGCGTCGAACGTGCCGGGCATCGTCGCGGCCTGCGTGTCCGGCATCGTGTGCGACTTGTGCGACATGTGCGACATATGCGACATATGCGACATGTCGGCGCCGAACGATTTTTCAAAGTCGGGCACGCGCGCAACGATCAGGTTCTCCGGAGTCCACAGGGCAATCGACATGGCCGGGCCCAGCCGCGACCTTTCGAACACGCGCGCCACCCGCTGCGCATCGACGGGCGCCGTCACCACGCCGAGAAATGTGCCGTCAGCCGTTTCGACGCGCCGGCTGAGGAAAAACAGGCGCCGTTTGGAGACCAGGCCCTCGGCCGGCCCGCTGATGTACAACTGGTCCGCAGAGCTGGCTGCAGCGCGCCGGAACGCGCTCTGAGCGGCGTACGACACGCCGTGCACGTCCAGGCCGTTACTTGCCACCACGCCCTGGCCGGTGGCATCGATGAACAGGAGCCAGAAGCGCGAATCCGACGCGCGCGAGGAAGCGGTCAGGAGCGGCTGGATCGTCGCGGGTGTCAGCCGGCGGTCTGGCAACGCGGCAATGCCTAGCGCCGCATTGCGCAGCGGCTGGTCGATTGTATCGATCAGTTCTTCGACGTGCGCCGCCATCGCCCGGGCACTATTTTGCGCCAGTGTCGCCGCCGCAGCGCGGTCGGCGCGGTAGCCCGCTATCATTTTCCAGGCCAGCAGTGAAAACAGCAGGGCGCACAAGATCAGGTAGCCGACCAGCAGCTTGCGTCGAAATCGGAAATAGCCCCTATGCCTGTCACTCATGAACCGCTGCCTCCCGCATCTTTTATACGTCAATCCAGCCTGGGTGGCAATTTCTGAGTGGCTACAGTGCGTATTTACAACGGATGAGGTGACTCGGGCCAGCGCGCATATTCACCGGATTATTCAGGCAGTGCGCGCATCATCTCGGCGAGCGCCTGCTGCGAATGATCGTTGAGTTTGCGGGCCACCCGCAGGTGCAGGTCGGACAAGCGCTCGGCGGCCTGCGCCTCGAGCAGCACCGGGCGCACCAGTTGCTGCGCAGTGGCGTGGAACTGCTGGGCCGTGGCATCGAGCTGCGTATTCAGCTCCAGGCGCGCAGCGTCGAGCTGGGCGCGGAATGCCTGCTCGAACATGGCGCGCTGGTGGCCAATTTCCCCGATCTTGCGCTCGCCCGGATTCATCAGCCATTTGAAGGCGCCGGCCACCAGCAGGACGCCGCCGATGATGGGCGCTGCCGGCGCGATCACGGGCATCACCACGGCGGCGCCGAGAAAATACGCTGCCGCGCCAGTGCCCAGCACGGTGGCGCCACCGGCTGCCAGCGTGGTATTGGCGGCAGTCTCGACGCCATTTTTCAGGCGCGTGCCCCAGCGCAGCGCGGGTGCTGCGCCGGCCAGCTGGGAATGATGCAGGCGTTTTAAAATGGTGCTGCGCGACAGGGCCATGTCTTCCTGAAACAGCCGTAAATCTTCGTGGATCAGGCGCAGCGATTCTTCGCGGCGCGCTATGACGCGATTGACGCGCCGTTCCAGTTCCTTGCCGAAGGTAGATTTGGCCAGGCTTTCCCAGACGATGGCGCGCTTCCACTGGTCGGTGCCGAGGCGTTCGACGACGTCGCGTTCAAACGCATTGCCGCCGTCGTGCAGGATTTCTTCGATGTCCTCAAGAAAGGTGTCGCGCTCGAAGGCAATGCGCGCCTCGGCAATGGCCAGGCGCTGCGCCACCTGTTTTTGCAGCGCACGGGCCGACGCAAGAAACACCAGCGCGGTCTCGCGCGTGCCTTCGACGTCGGCAATGCGTGCGTTGAACGCAGCAATTTCCGCGCTGGCGACGGCGCACGCGGCTGTCATGCGCCGGGCCAGTTCGGCTTTGTCGATGCTGCCGTATTCAAATGCCAGCACGGCATTGGCGAGTTCGACGTCGCCGGTGGCGCGCAGGCACAAATCGGCCAGATCGGCGTATTTGCGGCCCCTGACGATCCGCACCGAGCCCATGCTGACCTTGTTCCACATCGTTTGCTCGTCGGCAGGAAACCCGGCCAGATCCTCCGGGCGCACGTTGTAGCGCAACGCGTCGGCCAGGCTTTTCGCCAGCGCGCGGCTGCGGTTGCCTTGCAGTGTCAGCAGCGTGCGGGCCGCATCGAACGCCGCGGCCGCAGTGGCCTGGTCGATGTGCGCCGCGGCCGTCTGCAGGTCGGCAAGCGCGTCTTTCCACGGAATGGGGCGTTCGATATATTCCAGCAGCACCACCCGCGCCAGCGCGGAATCGTTGAGCAGCAATGCCACATCGGTGAGCGCATTGAAATCGGCAACGTTCAGGACCCCGTCCGAACTGGCAATGGCCGCCACCGCGCGCAGGTAGGCGGTGGGGAAGGTGGCATCCTGCGCCACATAATCGACCAGCTCAGTGTGCTGGCCTGTGCCCGGCTGGCCAAAATTCTCGACAGTACTCATATACCTCCTCGGAACAAGCCATATTTTAACGTCCAATCACCCGGGGTCAGGTCTGCCAATCGTACACGAGCGCTACCGTACCGCCCGGCCCGCCATTTTTTCGGGCGCCGCCGACAGCCATATTTGTCGATACGGCAGAGGCCGTGTCGGAATGGCAGACCTGACCCCGGGTTAGGTTTGCAGCCGCATCAGCCCGCTGATCTGCTGCGCCGTGGCCAGCAGTTTGGGCAGGCAGTCGTCGATCAGGCGTTGCGCTGTCGTGGTGCCGGTCTGGGCGCTGATGTTGATGGCGGCCACTGTTTTGCCGGTGCGGTCGACGACAGGTGCGGCGAGCGAAATCAGGCCCAATTCGAGTTCTTCGCTGATCAGGCTCCAGCCCTGCTGGCGCACGGTGGCGAGGATGGTTATCAATGTGTCCGGATCGATTTGCGTGTGCGGGGTCAGTGGCAGCAATGCCGCGCGGTCGAACCGTGCGCGGAGCTGGTCGGGATCCTGGCTAGCCAGCAGCACCCGTCCCATCGACGTGCAATAGGCCGGCAGGCGGCTGCCGATGCCGAGGTTGATCGACATCGTGCGCTGCGCCGACAGCCGCACCACGTACACAATATCGTCGCCTTCCAGCACGGCTGCCGAGCACGAGTGACGCACCGTCTGGGACAGCCCGGCCAGCAGCGGCTGGGCCTGGCTCCACAGCGGCAGCGACGACAGGTAGGCGTAGCCCAGGTCGAGCACCTTGGGCGTCAGGCGGAACAGGCGGCCGTCGGCATCGACGTAACCGAGGTGCAGCAGCGTCAGCAAAATGCGGCGCGCGCCGGCCCGCGTGAGCCCCGCTCGCTCCGCCACTTCACTCAAGGTTTGCGCAGGCGCGTCGGCGCCAAAACTGCGCAGTACGGCCAGGCCGCGCGCAAACGACTGGACATAGTTGTCGCCGGGGACCGGTGGCGTGCTGGACATCGTTGACGTTCCGAAGTGACTGATTCTGCTACTATACCTGTCAAGCGTTCTTCCCATGAACTTTTGTTCGCAGGACGAACATTTTTTGAAAACCTGGGACCTTCGATGATCAATAAATTGTTTTCCACAGTGGCCGATGCACTGGCTGATATTCACGATGGCGCCACCGTCATGATTGGCGGCTTCGGCGGCGCGGGCCAGCCGGCCGAACTGATCGACGGGCTGATTGCACAGGGCGCGCGCGATCTGGTCATCGTCAATAACAACGCCGGCAATGGCGAGACGGGTCTGGCCGCACTGCTGCAGGCCGGACAGGTCAGGAAGATCATCTGTTCATTCCCGCGCCAGGCCGATTCGCATGTGTTCGACAACCTGTACCGCGCCGGCAAGCTGGAACTCGAGCTGGTCCCGCAAGGTAACCTGGCCGAGCGCATCCGTGCCGCCGGCGCCGGTGTCGGCGGCTTTTTCACGCCCACCGGTTACGGCACCGATCTCGCAAAAGGCAAGGAAACGCGCGAAATCGACGGCCGCATGTATGTGCTGGAGTACCCCATCCACGCCGACTTTGCGCTGATCAAGGCCGAGCTTGGGGACCGCTGGGGCAATCTCACCTACCGCAAGACCGCGCGCAATTTCGGCCCGGTGATGGCCACTGCCGCCAAGGTCACCATCGCGTCGGTGCACGACATCGTCGAACTCGGCGCGCTCGATCCGGAAAGCGTGATCACGCCCGGCCTGTTCGTCCAGCGCGTGGTGCAGGTGCCGCGTACCGCCACCGGCCCGGCCGGCATCAAATAAGGAGACAGCAATGAACAAGTGGACCAGAGACCAGATGGCGGCGCGTGTCGCCCGCGACATTCCCGACGGCGCCGTGGTGAACCTCGGCATCGGCTTGCCGACCCTGGTGGCCAATCACCTGCCAGCCGACCTTGAGATTGTGCTGCACAGTGAAAACGGCGTCATCGGCATGGGCCCGGCGCCTGCCGCCGGGGAAGAAGATTACGACCTGATCAACGCTGGCAAGCAGCCGGTGACGCTGCTGCCGGGCGGCTGCTTTTTCCACCACGCCGACAGTTTTGCCATGATGCGCGGCGGCCACCTCGACGTGTGCGTGCTCGGCGCGTTTCAGGTGTCGGCGACCGGCGACCTGGCCAACTGGCACACCGGCGCGGCGGACGCAATTCCAGCTGTCGGCGGCGCAATGGACCTCGCCATCGGGGCCAAAAAAACGTACGTGATGATGGAGCACACCACCAAGACCGGCGATAGCAAACTTGTCGCGGCGTGCACGTATCCGCTGACCGGCATCGGCTGCGTCAGCCGCATTTATACCGACCTCGCGGTGATCGACCTGGGCGCAGACGGTGCGCGCGTGATCGACATCGTTCCCGGCGTCAGCCTCGCGGAGGTGCAGGCCGTTACCGCCGTGCCGCTCGTCGACGCCCGCGCATAAACCATCAAGGAGTTCACCATGCAACACGCTTTTATCTGTGACGCCCAACGCACCCCATTCGGCCGCTACGGCGGCAGCTTGTCCGGCGTGCGCGCCGACGACCTTGGCGCTGTCCCGCTGCGCGCCCTCATCGCCCGCAACCCACAAGTCGACTGGGACGCGGTCGCCGATTTGTTCTACGGCTGCGCCAACCAGGCCGGTGAAGACAACCGCAACGTGGCGCGCATGGCCGGCCTGCTGGCCGGCTTGCCGGTGACGGTACCCGGCGTCACGCTGAACCGCCTGTGCGGATCAAGCCTGGACGCGGTCGGCACCGCAGCGCGCGCGATTAAAAGTGGCGAAGCGGGGCTGGTGCTGGCCGGCGGCGTCGAGAGCATGAGCCGCGCCCCGTTTGTCATGGGCAAGGCCGATGCCGCGTTTTCGCGCGCCATGAAAATGGAGGACACGACGATGGGCTGGCGCTTCGTCAACGCGCTCATGAAGGCGCAATACGGCATCGACTCGATGCCGGAGACGGCGGAAAATGTCGCGGCCGAATTTGGTATCAGCCGCGCAGATCAGGACAAGATGGCGTTCGCCAGCCAGGCCAAAACCGCGGCGGCGCAGGCCGCAGGCGTGTTCGATGCGGAAATTGCACCAGTCACCATCCCCCAGAAAAAAGGCGACCCCATCGTCGTCAGCCGCGACGAACATCCGCGCGTTACCACGCTGGAAGCGCTGGCGAAACTCAAACCCGTGGTGCGCGCCGACGGCACGGTCACGGCGGGCAATGCGTCCGGCATCAACGATGGCGCTGCCGCGCTGCTGCTGGCCGATGAGGAAAACGCCGGCAGGTACAGTCTGACGCCGCGTGCGCGCGTGGTCGGCATGGCGACGGCCGGCCTGGCGCCGCGCATCATGGGCATGGGTCCGGTGCCGGCCACGTTGAAAGTGCTGGCGCAGACCGGCCTTACGCTGGCCGACTTTGATGTCATCGAACTCAATGAAGCGTTTGCGGCGCAGGGTCTGGCGGTGCTGCGTCAGCTGGGTTTGCAGGACGACGACCCGCGCGTCAACCAGAACGGCGGCGCGATTGCACTCGGTCACCCATTGGGCGCGTCGGGCGCGCGTCTGGTGACGACCGCCGTCAATCAGCTGCACCGCCAGCAGGGCCGCTACGCCCTGTGCACCATGTGTATCGGCGTGGGGCAGGGTATTGCGCTGGTGCTGGAACGGGTCTGATCCGGGTCGTCCTGTCGAGGTAGTAATGTTACACTGGCTATCGTAGCCAATAACGATACCGAGACATGAAAAAAGCTTTCATTGCCCCCCTCGCGGTGACGCTCTGCGTCCCCGCTTTCGCGCAGAACCTTGACCGCCACCTGCAAAGTGTCAGCCGCCACGATAACTTGCTGGACATCGCCACCAGCGACGGCCGCTACCTGATCAAGCCGTATTCGGCCAACATCGTCGAAACCACGTTCGTGCCAAACGGCGAGAAGGTTGATCCGTTATCGCACGCGGTAATCCTGCAACCGGCCGCCGTGGCAACCACCTTCAACGACGATGGCAAGCGCATCACCTTTGCCACGCCGGGCATCGCGGTGACGGTGGAGAAGCAGCCGCTGCGCATCAGCTATACGTACAAGGGCAAGCCGCTGGTGGCCGAGAAGCTGGGCTACGTCCGCACCAAACAATTCGAGACCATCGAGTTTGCGCTGGACGACGGCGAAGCGCTGTACGGCGCCGGTGCGCGCGCGGTGGGCATGAACCGGCGCGGCAATCGCTTTCAACTTTATAACAAGGCCGACTACGGTTACGGCGAGCGCTCGACGCTGATGAATTTCACGATGCCGGTGGCGCTGTCGTCGAAAAAATACGCCATCCACTTCGACAATCCGCAGATTGGCTGGCTCGACTTCGACAGCCGCAAGGACGGCACGCTGCGCTATGAAGTCATTGGCGGGCGCAAGACCTATCAAGTGGTGGCCGGCGACAGCTGGGACGACGTCATGCTGCACTACACCGCGCTGACCGGGCGCCAGCCGCTGCCGCCGCGCTGGGCCTTCGGTAATTTCGCCAGCCGCTTCGGCTACAAGAGCGAAGCCGAGACGCGCGCGATTGTCGACAAATACGCCGCCAACGGCATTCCGCTGGACGCTGTCGTCCTCGACCTGTACTGGTTCGGCAAGACTGTCAAGGGGACGATGGGGAACCTCGACTGGGACCGCGACACGTGGCCGCACGCCGAGCAGATGATGGCCGATTTTAAAAAGAAGGGCGTCAACACCATTGTCATCAGCGAGCCGTTCGTGCTGACCACGTCGAAGCGCTGGCAGGAAGCGGTCGACAAGAACGTGCTGGCCGTCGACAAGGCCGGCAAGCCATTTACCTACGATTTCTACTTCGGTAATACTGGCCTGGTCGACCTCTACAAACCGGCCGGCCGCGACTGGCTGTGGGGCATCTACAAAAAACTCAAAGCCGGCGGCGTGACCGGCTGGTGGGGTGACCTGGGCGAGCCGGAAGTACATCCATCCGCGCTGCTGCACGCCACCGGCACGGCCGACCAGGTCCACAATGTGTACGGTCACGATTGGGCACGCTTGATCGCCGACGGGTACAAGAAAGACTATCCGGCCGAGCGTCCGTTCATCCTGATGCGCGCCGGTTACTCGGGCTCGCAGCGCTTCGGCATGATCCCGTGGTCGGGCGATGTCAGTCGCAGCTGGGGTGGGCTGCAATCGCAGACGGAAATCGCGCTGCAGATGGGCATGCAGGGCATGGCGTACATGCACTCCGATCTGGGCGGCTTTGCCGGCCCGGTGCTGGACGACGAGCTCTATGTGCGCTGGTTGCAGTACGGCGTGTTCCAGCCGGTGTTCCGGCCGCACGCGCAGAGTGAGGTGGCGCCGGAACCGGTGCTGCGCGCCGACCATACGATGATGCTGGCGCGCGCCGCGGTGCGCCTGCGTTACGCGATGCTGCCGTATAACTACACGATGGCGTTCGAGAACAACCAGACCGGCATGCCGCTGATGCGCCCGATGATGTTCGTCGAAAAAGACCCCGAGCGCGCGGTCGATCGTTCGACGACCTATATGTGGGGACCGGATTTTTTGGTGACCCCGGTGGTGCAGCCGGGCGCCACGCGCCAGGAAGTGTTTTTCCCGAATGCGGGCAGCGTCTGGTTCGATTTTTACAACGATGCAGTGCACCGCGGCGGCGTGCTGGAAATCGTCAAGCCGGCAGAAGACCGGATACCGGTATTCGTTCGGGCCGGGGCATTCATCCCGCTGGCGCTGGTGGTGCAGACGACGCGCGATTACACCGGGCGCCAGATCGACCTGCATTATTATCACGATGCGTCGGTGGCGGCGTCGAGCGGCAAGCTGTATGACGATGACGGCGCAACGGCGGGTGCATTCGAGGCGGGGAAATACGAGATCGTGCGGTTCGCCAGCACGTTCGCTGACGGCACACTTCAGATTGGTTTTGCCACCGAGACGGGCAAGCAGTATGCCGCAGCCAAACGCGGGTTTGCGCTGACGGTGCATAACGTGCAGGCCAGACCGCGTGCGGTGACGATCGATGGACTTGCCGTCAAGTCGACGTGGAATGCACAGCGCAAGGTGCTGGAAGTGGCGGTGCCTGCGCGCGCAGCACAGGCGGCGCAGGTCGCGATTACGCTGTAAATCTTCATGGGTGGCATAGGGGCCTGGCCCCGCCAGGCCGCCTGCGCGGGAGTGACGGTTTTATGGCCACCGTCTTAAAAACCGTCACCCTCGCGCAGGCGAGGGCCCATAGCACCTCAAGCGAAAACGGACGTGGTTTAATCCTTCGGCATCAGCCGAATCGCCAACCCACCGCCCGGTGCCATGCGCAGGTTCAGCACATCTTTCGACGTCACGGTCGTCGTTTCGGTCACCAGGTCGAACCGGTGCGCATTGCGGTAATCGGCCTGGTCGCCATCGCGATAAATCTCCGCCGTGTAGCGCTTGCCGGCATCGAGAAAACTCAGCGCCACCGGCAGTGTGCGTGCCGCGCCATCGGTCACCGCGCCCACATACCAGTCACCCGATTTGCGGTCCTTGCGCGCCATCGTCACATACTCGCCCACTGCGCCATTGATCACGCGCGTGTCGGACCAGTCGGTCGGCACATCACGGATGAATTTAAAGGCGGCCGGGTATTTTGCATAGTTCTCCAGCACGTCAGCGGCCATGACGATTGGCGAGTAAATCACGATGTAGTTTGCCAGCTGCTTGGCCTGGGTCGAATTGAACACCTTGCCATCCTTGCCGACCAGGCTGAGCACGCCCGGCGTGTAATCCATCGGCCCACTGAGCATGCGCGTAAACACCAGCTTGGCTTCGTGGTCGACGCTGTTCGGCGGACTGCCCCAAGCGTTGTACTCGACGCCGCGCGCGCCTTCGCGCGAAACCCAGTTCGGATAGGTGCGGCGCAAACCAGTATCCTTGACCGGTTCGTGCGTGTCGACCGCGATCTTGTAACGCGCCGCCTCGGTGACGGCTTTCTGGAAGTGGCGCACGCCTTCCTGCGAATCGTAATTGCCGAAGTGGGTTGAGCCATCGGGCCCCGGGAAAATCATCGTGCCGGCTTCGTGCACATAGCCCGATTTGACGCTGTCCACGCCCAGTTTTGCATACAGCTGATAGGCCGCATCCATCTGCTGCTCGTAGATGGCGACATTGCCGCCAGTCTCATGATGGCCGATCAGGCGCACGCCTTTCGATTTCGCGTAGGCGGCGAGGCCGGGCAGGTCGAAGTCGGGATAGGGCTGCGTGAAACTGAAGTCGGCGCCGCCATGGCCCCAGTCGCTTTCCCAGCCGCGGTTCCAGCCTTCGACCAGCACACCGCGAAATCCGTTTTTGGCTGCAAAGTCGATATACCGTTTGGTGTTGGCTGTGGTGGCGCCGTGTTTCGGACCGGCGTTCCAGGTCGACTGCTCCAGGTGCATTTCCCACCAGACGCCGACGAATTTCGACGGATGCACCCACGAGACGTCGCCCAGTTTGTTCGGCTCGTTCAGGTTCAGTTCCAGGTTCGACATGTACAGCGCCGGCGCATTGTCGGTAATGCGAAGCGTGCGCCACGGGGTGCTGAACGCGCCATGGCGCACGACGGCCGGGCCGGTGGCGGATGGCGCCAGCATCGCGCGCAGCTGTTGCCCTTGCACTTTTCTGATCCACATCGTGGCGTAATCGACCAGCGCCGCTTCGTGGAAGGCGATGTGGGTGCCGTCGTCCAGGCGCAGCGTCAGCGGCGTGTTGGCCGTGCCAATTTCCGCCAGCGGCACTTTGGCCACCTGCTGCTCGAGGCCGGCCAGTTCGCCAGCCGGAATCCACCACGCCGTGGCAGGCTGCACCACGTTGAATTCGGTCAGTTCGTCGGTAATGGCGACGTCGCGCAGTTGCGGCTGGTCGGGGAATTCGTAGCGGAAGCCGATGCCATCGTCATAGAGGCGAAATACCACGGCCAGCGCGCGGTTGGCCTGGTTCTTTTGTTCGAGTTCGACGCGCAGTTCGCGGTAGTGATTGCGCACATAACGGCGCTCGCCCCACGGTTGCTCCCAGGTGTCGTCATGATCGGTCACTTTGGTGGCGCGCACGCTGAAGCCACCGTCTAACTTGGGTGCATTGGCCAGGTTGAACCCAAGGCGCGACAGGCCGATGACCGGCTTGCCCTGGCGGTTGATTGCGTAACCCAGCTTGCCGAAGCCGTCGAGTTGCAGTTCGACCGACAGCGTGTGATCGGGCGATGTTGCGTTGCCGATGACGGTCTGGGCCCACGCCGCAGGCGCGCCCAGAACACTGGTGAAAAGGGCAGTTACAGCAAGGGCAAGTACGCGAACACGCATGGATATCCTGGTCGTCGGGGGGTAAAGGGCTTGTAATATTACTACATGGGTGGTGATGACAGTATGCGGCAGAGGCCAGTATTTCGCCTGTGCGCAGATTTGCGATAATGCCTGTTTGTTCAGGGTCGGCTTATGGTGAAGCGTCGCGCATTCTTCCTGCTGGTTTTTTTATGCGCCGCGGCGTCAAGCATCGCTGGCGCGAATTTCTTTTTTCTGCAAAGGTTGTTCAACCAGGTTGAGCAGAGAGACCCGCGCAATGCGGGCATCGTGGTGGCCGTTCATTACCGCCATTACGTCGATGTCGGCACAGTGGTGTTCGACCTGCAGGAAGTACCGGCAGGGACAACGCCGGAGGAGATGACGCGCGTCCTGCTGCAGTTTGCCCACCGGCTGGGGGGCCAGTCCTTTGCCGAGGTCCGGCTGGCTTACCGGGGCCGTGAAAAGTTTATGGTGCGCGGAAACGACTTCCGGAATGCCGGTCCGCGTTTCGGCACCGACAAACTGCATCGGCTTGACGGCACACGTGCCTTTCGTGGCACGCCTGACGACTTCACTGCCTGGCACCGGGCCTGGTACCGCGACGCGCTGACCGAGCAGATCAGGGCGACGATGGAACAGGCCGCCTGATTATTCAAGGTGTTCAACGTGCCTGACATGCTCGTCATGCTCGTCATGCTCAACATGCTCGTCGTGCTTATCGTGCTTAACGGCTGGCGCTACGCTGCTTCAGCCAGTACGCTGCGCCCAGCACGGCCACCCACGCCGGCATCATCCAGACGGCAATCCGCGTTTCCGGCGTCAGGTACATGATCACGACGATGCCGGCCATGAACGCCAGGCACAGGTAATTGGTGAACGGATAGCCGAGGCTGGGAAAACGGGTGGACGCGCCGGCGCGATCCTTCGCCTGGCGGAATTTCAGATGGGTGATCGTGATGCACGCCCAGTTGATCATCATCGCCGCGACCACCAGCATCATCAGCATGCCGAACGCTTCGCCGGGCATCGCGTAATTGAGCACCACGCACAGCGCCGTGGCGGCCGCCGACACACCCAGCGCGTGC
This sequence comes from Pseudomonadota bacterium, assembly GCA_030853745.1. Lineage (GTDB taxonomy): Bacteria > Pseudomonadota > Gammaproteobacteria > Burkholderiales > Burkholderiaceae_D > JALYUM01. The sequence goes on from JALYUM010000136.1 coordinate 23,227, forward strand.
ACCGGGATGCCGCGCGCGTTGACGTGGGCCAGCGTTGTCGGTGCGTGGCCCTGCAGCGACAGGCCGAGCAGCATGCGGCTGTTGCTGTAGACGCAGCTGTTGTAGACCGACAGCGCGGCCGTCAGCACCACCGCATTCAGGGCCGATGCAACCCAGCCGTTATCGAGCGCCTGGAAGATCAGCACGAACGGGCTGCCGCCTTGCTGCACCTGGCTCCATGGATACAGCGACAGCAGCACGGCCAGCGCGCCGACATAAAAAATCAGGATCCGGTAGACCACCTGGTTGGTGGCCTGCGGGATGGTGGTTTCAGGATGTTCGGCTTCGGCGGCCGTGATGCCCACCAGCTCCAGGCCACCGAAAGAAAACATGATGACGGCCATGGCCATGATCATGCCGGTGACGCCGTGCGGGAAAAAGCCGCCCAGCTGCCATAGATTGGTGATGCTGGCCTGCGGGCCGCCAGTGCCGCTGATCAGCAACCAGGCGCCGAAACCGATCATGGCGACAATCGCTGCTACCTTGATGATGGCGAACCAGAACTCCATCTCGCCGAACAGTTTGACGTGCAGCAGATTGACCAGATTGATCAGCAAAAAGAAGCCCAGCGCCGATGCCCACATCGGCACGCCCGGCCACCAGTACTGGATGTAGATGCCGACCGCGGTCAATTCGGCCATGCTGACCAGCACATACAGAATCCAGTAGTTCCAGCCCGACGCAAAGCCGGCGAACGGTCCCCAGTAACGGTTGGCAAAGTGGCTGAAGGAGCCTGCCACTGGCTGGTCGACGATCATTTCGCTTAACTGGCGCATGATGAAAAACGCCATGATGCCGGCGATGGCGTAGCCAAGGATGACCGAGGGTCCGGCCAGTTTGATGGTTTGCGCGACCCCTAAAAAGAGGCCGGTGCCGACCGCGCCGCCAAGTGCGATCAGCTGGATGTGACGGTTGCTCAAGCCGCGCTTGAGGGTGTTTTCTTTTACGTTGACGATCATTGGACTGGCAGTTTGTTGGGTGGTTGGTAACGACGGACGTAACATACCTGAGAAAGACCGCCTTGCTGCACTAAAATGGCCCATTTCCTCACGCGTGCCCATTACCCATGATCACTGAACAAGATTGCCTGGCCCGCGACGCGGCCGATCCGCTGGCCGCCCAGCGCGCGCAGTTTGCCTTGCCCGACGGCGTGATTTACCTTGACGGCAATTCGCTGGGCGCACGCCCGAAAGCCGCGCTGGCACGGGCCCAGGAGGTCATTGCGGCCGAGTGGGGCGATGGCCTGATCCGCAGCTGGAATACGGCGGGCTGGTACGACTTGCCCAACCGCCTGGGCGGCTTGCTGGCGCCGCTGATCGGTGCCGCGCCCGATGAGGTGGTGGTCACCGACTCGACGTCGATCAACCTGTTCAAGGTGCTGGCGGCAGCGTTGAAGATGCAGGAGGCCAACCCGGCGCGCCGCGTCATCGTTACCGAGCGCGATAATTTTCCCAGTGATATCTACATGGCCGAAGGGCTGATCGGCTGGCTCGCGCGCGGCTATTCGGTGCGCCTGCTCGATTCCTGGTCGGAACTGGAAGGCGTTTTGGCGAGCGCGGCCGGTGACGAGGTGGCGGTGGTCATGCTCACGCACGTCAACTACCGCACCGGACGCATGCTCGACATGCAGGCCATCACAGCGCAGGTGCAGGCTGCGGGCGCGCTGGCAATCTGGGACCTGGCGCACTCGGCTGGCGCGGTGGAGGTCGATCTGAACGGCGCCAATGCCGATTTCGCGGTGGGTTGCACGTACAAATATCTGAACGGTGGGCCGGGAGCGCCGGCGTTTGTCTGGGTGCCGCAGCGTCACCATGCGCAGTTTAGTCAGCCGCTGACGGGCTGGTGGACGCATGCCCAGCCGTTCGCGATGCAGCCGGCGTATGCTGCGGCAGGCGGTATCCGGCGCGCCATGTGCGGCACGCAGCCGGTGCTGTCGCTGGCGCTGGTCGAATGCGGCCTGGACATTTTTCACCAGGTCGACATGCAGGCATTGCGCGCAAAATCGCTGGCGTTGTCGGATCTGTTTCTGGCCTTGCTGGCGCAGTGTTGCGCGGCGCATCCTTTGGAGCTGATCACGCCGCGCACTCATGCCGAGCGGGGCAGCCAGATCAGTGTCATCCATCCGCACGGTTTTGCGGTGATGCAGGCGCTGATTGCGCGCGGGGTAATTGGCGATTACCGGGAGCCGGGCGTGATGCGTTTCGGCTTTACGCCGCTGTACACGAGCTTTGGCGACGTGTGGCATGCGGTGCAGGTACTGCAAGACATCCTCGACAACCAGGCATACGAAGTCGACGCGCAGCGCGGCGCGGTCACGTAAAGGAGCGACGATGGCGTGTCCATTTTCAGGCGCGGCGAAAGAACCGGACGATTACCACGGTGCCCAGCTCGACTTCAGTCGCGACATGAGTTACGGCGACTACCTGGCGCTCGACCAGATCCTGACGGCGCAGCACCCTTTGTCGCCCGATCACAACGAGATGCTGTTCATCGTGCAGCACCAGACGTCCGAACTGTGGATGAAGCTGATGCTGCACGAATTGCATGGCGCGCGCGCGAATGTTGCTGCAGGACGCTTGCCGCCGGCAATGAAAATGCTGGCGCGGGTAGCGGCCATCATGAACCAGCTGGTCCATGCGTGGGATGTGCTGGCCACCATGACGCCACCCGAATACTCGGCCATTCGCCCGTACCTGGGGGCGTCGTCCGGGTTCCAGTCGCACCAGTACCGCGAGATCGAATTTTTGCTGGGCAATAAAAATGCCACGCACTTGCAGGTGCACCGGCACAAGGTTGATGCCCATGACGCCTTGAGCCGTGCACTTGCGTCGCCATCGCTGTACGACGAAGCCATCATGGCGATGGTGCGCGCCGGTTTGCCGGTCGATGGCGCGCGGCTGCAACCCGACTGGTCGCAACCGGTGCAGTCCGACGCATCGGTGAAAGCTGCCTGGATGACGGTGTACCGCGATACCAGCCAGTACTGGGCGTTGTATGAACTGGGCGAAAAACTGGTCGACCTGGAAACCGCGTTCCGCCTGTGGCGTTTCCGCCACGTGACGACGGTCGAGCGTGTGATCGGCTTCAAGATGGGAACGGGCGGCACCGAGGGCGTCGGCTACCTGCGCAAGATGCTCGACGTGGTGCTGTTCCCCGAACTGTTCGAGCTGCGCACGGAGCTCTAACCCCCTCCCTTCGTAAAAACCAACCCGGGGTCAGGTCTGCCAATCGTACACGGGCTCGTCTGTAGCCAGCTAATCCACGGCGTCAAAGCCGGCCACCGCACGGCTCACCGTTCGCGGCGAGACGCCGAAAGTCCCGGCAATCTGTGCCATGGTGTATGCCGTCGACAAGTACGCCCGGGCCATGGCTTCATTCCGATCCTGGTACCGCGCCAGGTACTCCGCCACGGTCAGCGTCACAGCACCGCGCGCCTCCCGGACGGTTTCGGCAAGTTCCGCCGACAGTTGCAATTGCTGATGCGCTGCCACGAAATCGTCATCGCCGAGCAGCACCCGGTGGCGTGTGGCATCGAGTGGACTGATGTCGCCGATGCCATCGAGAATGAACATCTGGTAAGCGGCAACTGCCGATTGGCGAGTGTCACCAAACTGGCCGAGCAGCCAATCGCGATCGAGCCAGCACGGGGCGGTATCGTTGCTGATCATGTGAAGATGGCTGCTCCATGGCCAATCGTTCACCGACGCCACCATCCTCGCGCGCACCGGGTTCAGAACGATGTAGCGGCACAGAATGCGAAGATAGGTGTGTTTCTGCACCAGCACCGCATGGAAACGACCTTGAAACAGATGTCCGACAAGTGCGTGGCGCCGGTTGACATACTGGCTGTACACGCCGTTGAGTTGGCGCATCGCTTGCGACAAATTTGCGTCGTCCGTTTGGATCATCAGATGAAAGTGATTCGTCATCTGGCAAAAGCTGTAGATGGTGCAGCGATGGCGCCGACAAACGATGGCGAGCATGTCGAGCCAGACCAAGCGGTCGGTATCGTCACGGAATATGCGTTCGCGCCGGTTGCCGCGTGCCGTCACATGGTAGAGGGCACCGGGAAATTCAAGTCGAAGTGGTCGTGTCATGCCGATGAGGGTATGGGACAAATCGCGACTGGTCCTGCGATTGCTCAGCCGTGCGCGGCAAAACTGCATCGGACAGCAGAAACAGAAGAAACAACAGAAACAGCAGAGCCCGTGTACAAATGGCAGACCTGACCCCGGGTTGACCCCGGGTTGGCTGCTGCGTGGCGTCTTACGCAGCCCGTATTGACTGGCGCATGAGCCGCTTCTATGATGGGTGTCCGGTTCACTGACACGCCAAGGTTACATTTGCGCCCTGCAGACCATTCGACGCCACCCCGCGCGCACCGCATTGCGTTGCTCTTCAATGGCAACAAGGTGTTCGATCGCGATGTGTTAAAAGGCATCGCCGCCTATCTGACCAGCACGCGCTCGTCGTGGGAACTGTTTCTTGAAGAAGATTTCCGCCTGCGCCTGGCCGGTATCGACGACTGGCAGGGGGATGGCATCATCGCCGATTTCGACGATCCTGCCGTGGCGCAGGCGCTGGCCCACAGCCGCATTCCGGTGGTGGCGGTGGGCGGCTCGTATGGCGATCCGGCCAGCTATCCGGCCGGCGTGCCGTATGTCGCCACCGACAACGAGCGGCTGGTGGAGCGCGCTTACGACCATCTGATCGAAGCCGGCCTGCGCCACTTCGCCCTGTTCAGTTTGCCCGAATCGCCGGCCAATCGCTGGGCCCAGGAGCGCGAGCGTGCATTCACCCGGCTGATGGCGCGCGACAAACTGCCGGCGTTGCTCACCCGCGGCCACAGCACCAGCGTGTCGTCGTGGGACGCCGCTGTCGAGCAGCAGGTGGCCTGGCTGCACAGCTTGCCCAAACCGGTGGGCATCATTGCCGTGACCGATGCGCGGGCGCGCCAGTTGCTGCAGACTTGCAACCTGGCCGGCATCGCGGTGCCGGAACAGGTGGCGCTGATCGGCATCGACAACGATCCGCTGGCGCAGATGCTCGCACGCATCCCGCTCAGTTCGGTAATCCAGGGCGCCGACCAGATCGGCCGCGCCGCCGCGCAACTGCTCGACCAGATGCTGCACGGCGCCCATCCCGGCCCGGTCCGCCTGCTGGTGCCGCCGCACGGTATCCATGTCCAGGCGTCCAGCCAGCATGCACCGGCAACCGACCCGCACGTGATGCAGGCGCGCCATTTCATTCGCCAGTACGCCTGCCAGGGCATCAAGACGGGGCAGGTGGCGGACTATGTCGGCATTTCGCGCTCTTCGCTCGAGAGCCATTTCCGGCAGGACAACAACAGCAGCGTGCACGCGGAAATTTTGCGGTTCAAGCTTGACGCTGCCACGACCTTGCTGGCCGAAGCCAGGTCCAGTATTGCCGAGGTGGCGCTGTGCTGCGGTTTTACGTCGGTCCAGTACATGCACGCGGTGTTCAAACGCGAACTGGGCTGCACGCCACGGGCGTGGCAGGACCGCGCACTGCTTGGTCAGAATCGTAACGCCGATTGGTCAATTTCATAATTGCACAGTCTGGCTGCTCCGCGCACCATTCCTGCACGAATCTTGGAACCGGGAAACCTCCTGGCGAAAACAGGATCGAACAAAAATATTGGAGACAACGCCGTGAAAAAAATCCTGAGCGTCGCACTTGCTGCGGCCGTCATGTCCATCGCCTGTAGTACGGCCAGTGCCGACGCTAAAAATCCTAAAATTGGTTTTTCGATCGACGATCTGCGCGTCGAACGGTGGGCGCGCGACCGCGATTTCTTTACCGCCGCTGCCAAGGGCCTGGGCGCCGAAGTCTTCGTGCAATCTGCCGACGCCAGTGAGCAGCGCCAGATTGCACAGATTGAAAACCTGATTGCGCGCGGCGTCGATGTGCTGGTGATCGTGCCCTACAACGCAACGGTCCTGAACAACACGATCCGCGAAGCCAAGAAGGCGAAAATCAAGGTGCTGTCTTACGACCGCCTGATTCTGAATGCGGACATCGACGCCTATATTTCCTTCGATAACAAGCAGGTCGGTGAAATGCAGGCCCGCACCATCGCCGGCCTGAAGCCAAAAGGCAATTACTACCTGCTCGGCGGCGCGCCGACCGACAACAATGCCAAGATCCTGCGCGAAGGCCAGATGGCCGTGTTGCAGCCCCTGGTCGACAAGGGCGACATCAAGATCGTCGGCCAGCAGTGGGTGAAAGACTGGAGCCCGGCCGAAGCACTGGCCATCGTCGAAAACGCCCTGACTGCCAACAACAACAAGATCGACGCCATCGTGGCCTCGAACGACGGCACGGCTGGCGGCGCCATCCAGGCGCTGAATGCACAAAAGCTGGCCGGCAAGGTGCCGGTGTCGGGCCAGGATGCCGACCTCGCAGCGGTGAAACGCGTGATCGCCGGATCGCAGTCGATGACCGTCTACAAGCCGCTCAAGCAGCTCGCGGCCGAAGCGGCCAAGCTGGCGGTGCAGCTGGTGCGCAATGAAAAGCCGTCCTACAACGCCCAGTACAACAATGGCCTGAAACAGGTCGACAGCGTGTTGCTGAAACCGACCGCGCTGACCAAGGCCAATGTGAACCTGCTGGTGACCGATGGCTATTACACCCAGGCGCAAATCGCGGGCAAGTAAGCGTCGCGATGATGGACTACCTGCTTGAGATGCGTGGCATCGTGAAGCGCTTCGGCGGCGTCGCGGCGCTGGACGGCATCGACCTGGCCATCCGGCCGGGCGAATGCATCGGCCTGTGCGGTGAAAACGGCGCCGGCAAGTCGACCCTGATGAAGGTGCTGTCGGCCGTGTATCCGTTCGGTACCTGGGAGGGCGAGATCCTGTGGATGGGCCAGCCGTTAAAGGCGACGTCCATCCGCGATACCGAGGCGCTCGGCCTCACCATCATTCACCAGGAGCTGATGCTGGTGCCGGAATTGTCGGTGACCGAAAACATCTTTCTCGGCAACGAGCTGACGTTGCCGGGCGGGCGCATGGATTACCCGGCCATGAACCGGCGCGCCGAACAGTTGCTGGCCGAGCTGAACCTGACGGACGTGAATGTGGTGCTGCCGGTGATGCAGTACGGCGGCGGCCATCAGCAACTGATCGAAATCGCCAAGGCCTTGAATAAAAAGGCGAAATTGCTGATCCTCGACGAGCCGTCGTCGTCGCTGACGTCGTCCGAAATTGCCGTGCTGCTCGACATCATCCGCGGGCTGAAAGCAAAAGGCGTGGCCTGCGTCTACATCTCGCACAAGCTCGATGAGGTGGCGGCCATCTGCGACACCATCGTGGTCATCCGCGATGGCAAGCATATCGCCACCACGCCCATGGCCGAACTCGATGTCAAGCGCATCATCGCGCAGATGGTGGGGCGCGATCTGCAGCAGCTGTATCCGAAAGAAGACCATGCGCTCGGCGAGGTGGTTTTTGAAGCGCGCCACATCACGTGCTACGACATGGACCGGCCGGAGCGCAAGCGTGTCGACGACGTGTCGTTCAGTGTGCGCAAGGGTGAAATTCTCGGCATTGCCGGGCTGGTGGGGGCCGGGCGCACCGAGCTGGTCTCAACGCTGTTTGGCGCCTATCCGGGCCGCAGTGAAGGGGAAGTGTGGCTGCACGGCGCGCGCGTCGATACCAGCACGCCGTTGAAGGCGATCCGGGCCGGGCTGGCCATGGTACCGGAAGACCGCAAGCAGCATGGCATCGTGCGCGACCTCGACGTCGGACAAAATATCACGCTATCGGTGCTCGGCGAATTTGCGCGCCTGACGCGGGTCGATCGCGGCGAAGAACTGCGCACCGTTCGCGCCGAGATCGACAAGATCGGCTTGCGGGCCGCCAGCCCGTTTTTGCCTATCACCAGCCTGTCTGGCGGCAACCAGCAAAAAGCGGTACTGGCCAAGATGCTGCTGACGGCGCCGCAGGTGTTGATACTCGACGAGCCCACGCGCGGCGTCGATGTGGGCGCCAAGGTGGAAATTTACAAGCTGATGTTCGCGCTGGCGGCGCAGGGCGTCGCCATCATCATGGTGTCGTCGGAACTGGCCGAGGTCATCGGCATCGCCGACCGCGTGCTGGTGATCGGCGAGGGCCGTCTGCGCGGCGACTTTATCAACCAGGACCTGACCCAGGAAATGCTGCTGGCAGCGGCACTCGACCAGAAAGCCACATGAATCCCGCCACGAACCTTTCCAAAAATCGCGCCACGCATCGCGCGACGAATTTCGCCACCAACCTCAACGCTGCCAAGCAGCAGTTTTCGAAGTACAAGATCGTCGCGTTGCTGGTGGCGATTGCGCTGATCTGGGTATTTTTCAGCTGGCGCACCGGCGGCGGATTCATTTCGCCGCGTAACCTGTCGAACCTGATGCGGCAGATGGCGGTGACCGGCATCCTGGCCTGCGGCATGTCGTTCGTGATCATCGCCGGTGAGATCGATCTGTCGGTGGGCTCCTTGCTGGGTTTGCTGGGCGGCGCCGCGGCAGTGCTCGATGTCACGTACCACTTGCCCTTGCCGGTGACGGTGTTGCTGGTGCTCGGCGGCGGCCTGCTGCTGGGGATGCTGAATGGTTTGCTGGTCGCCTATGCCGGGATTCCCTCGTTCATCGTCGGCCTGGGCGGCATGCTGGCCTATCGCGGCGCGGTGCTGGGGCTCACCGGTGGTTCCACCATCGCGCCGGTATCGAATGAGATGGTGATGCTGGGGCAGGGCTATCTGCCGGTGCCGTTCGGCATCGCGCTCGGTGTGGCGCTGTTCCTGGTGGCGTGCTTTCTCACGTGGCGCCGCCGTGCCAACCTGGTCCACCATGGCCTGGCGCTGCCTGCGGTGTGGATCGAGGCTGTCCGGCTGCTGGCTATTGGGCTGGTGCTGCTGGTGTTCGTGCGCACGCTGAACGGTTATGAGGGCATCCCGTTGCCGGTCCTGCTGCTGCTGGTGTTGCTGGGCATATTCAGCTACATCGCCACGCAGACCGTGTTCGGCCGGCGCGTGTACGCGGTTGGCAGCAATATGGAAGCGACGCGGCTGTCCGGCATCGATGTACGGGCGGTCAAATTGTGGATTTTCGGGGTGATGGGGCTGATGTGCGCGCTGGCCGGACTGATCAATACCGCGCGGCTGGCAGCCGGCTCGCCATCGGCGGGGACGTCGGGCGAACTCGATGTGATCGCGGCGTGTTTTATTGGCGGGACATCGATGCGGGGCGGGTCCGGCACCGTGCACGGGGCACTGATCGGTGCGCTGGTCATGGCCAGCCTGGATAACGGCATGTCGATGCTGGACGTGGATGCTTACTGGCAGATGATCGTCAAGGGCGCCATTCTGACGCTGGCGGTATGGGTAGATGTGGCAACGCGCGAGTCGCGACGGTAAAAGATACCACTGCACGCAACACGTCATCCCCGCGGAGGCGGGGACCCATAGCACAGCCAATCAAACGTTACGTCTCCATTCGACGTGTCATAGGCCCCCGCCTTCGCGAGGGTGACGGCGTTGAATTCGGTGGCATTAAAAAGGAACATCATGCTTGAACCTGCAGCCTGCCTGCCGCAAGACCTGGACGACGCTTTGCTGGTCGGGCGCATCTGGCGCGGCGGCGAATTCGCCGGCCCGTCTGTGATCGTCGTCCGCGGCGGCAACGTCGTCGATATCACCGCCCACGCCGGCACCGTGTCGGGCCTGTTCGAACGGCCCGACCTGCTGGCACTGGTGCGCGAAGCCGATGGCGAATCGCTGGGCCGGGTCGACGCCCTGATGGCGCAGCCCCTGCTGGCGCCGTGCGATCTGCAAGCTGTCAAGGCCTGCGGCGTGACGTTTGCGGTCAGCCTGCTCGAGCGCGTCATCGAGGAACAGGCCGGCGGCGACCCGGCGCGTGCCGCCGACGTACGCGCCTCGCTGCAGGACACCATCGGCGCCGACCTGTCCACGATCCGCCCTGGCTCGCCGGCTGCCGGCCAGCTGAAAGAAGCGCTGCAGGCGCGCGGCCTGTGGTCGCAATACCTGGAAGTGGGCATCGGTCCGGATGCCGAAGTGTTCACCAAGGCACAGCCGATGTCGGCCGTCGGGTTTGGCGCGGACATCGGCCTGCACCGCGATTCGCAGTGGAACAACCCGGAGCCGGAAATTGTGCTGGCCGTAAACAGCGCGGGAAACATCGTCGGCGCCACGCTCGGCAACGATGTCAACCTGCGCGACATCGAAGGGCGCAGCGCGCTGCTGCTGGGCAAATGCAAGGACAACAACGGTTCCTGCGCCATCGGCCCGTTCATCCGCCTGTTCGATGAGCGCTTTACGCCCGGCACCATCCGCAACGCCGACGTCAGCCTGCTCATCGAAGGGATCGACGACGGCTTCAGGTTGTCCGGCCTGTCGCACATGCGCGAAATCAGCCGCGATCCGTTCGAACTCGTGCGCCAGACCATCGGCCCGCACCATCAATATCCGGATGGCCTGATGCTCTTCCTGGGGACGATGTTTTCGCCGATCCAGGACCGCGATGCGCCTGGCGCGGGCTTTACGCACCACCTCGGCGACCGCGTCACCATCAGCACTCCCGCACTGGGCGCGCTGGTCAACACTGTGCAGCGCTCGGACAGCATCGCTCCGTGGACGTTTGGTGCGCGCGCCCTGTTCCTTAACCTTGTCAAAAGAAATCTGTTGCCATGAGCATTCCATTCAACTACGCCCACTATCCCAGCCTGGCCGGCAAACGCGTGCTGGTCACCGGAGGCGGCAGCGGCATTGGCGCCGGGATCGTCGCGGCATTCCAGCAGCAGGGCGCCGACGTCTTCTTCATCGACCTTCCCGCCAGCGCGCCGGCCCCCGGCTTCATCCCGTGCGACCTGACCGACCTCGATGCACTGGCTGGCGCACTGGCCACGCTGCTCGAAGGCGGCGCCATCGATGTCCTGGTCAACAATGCCGCCAACGACGACCGCCACACGGTGCAGCAGGTCACCCCGCAATACTGGGACGAACGCATGGCCGTCAACCTGCGTCACCTGTTCTTCTGCGCGCAGGCAGTCGCCCCCGGCATGGCGGCAAACGGTGGCGGCGCCATCCTGAACCTCGGCTCCATTTCCTGGCACCTGGCGCAGGCCAACCTCTCTTTGTACATGACCGCCAAGGCTGCCATCGAGGGTCTGACGCGCGGGCTGGCACGCGACCTCGGCGGCGACCGCATCCGCGTCAACTGCATCATTCCCGGATCGGTCATCACCCCGCGCCAGGCGCGCTGGCATTCGCCCGAAGGCGAGGCGCATATCCTCGGCGCGCAGTGCCTGCACGAACGCGTGCTGATCGAAGACATCGCCGCGATGGCGCTGTTTCTTGGGTCCGATAACGCGGCGCGCTGCACCGGGCGCGATTACTATGTCGACGCAGGCTGGTACGGCGCATGACAGCATTCGAACCGCTGTGCGTCTGGCCGGTCGGCGCCGAACTGGGCGAGGGTCCGGTGTGGGATGCTGCCACGCGCATGCTGTATTTCGTCGACATCAAGGGGCGCCAGATCCACTGCTACGACGAATCTGGTGCGCAGACCAGCTGGCCGGCGCCGCAGCAGATTGGCTTCATCCTCCCCATCGCTGGCGGAGGTTTTGCGTGCGCGCTGGAAGATGGCCTGTACCGCTTCAGCCCGGACACCGGCGCGTTTGCCTTGCTGCGCCACATCGAGCGCGATATGGCAGGCAACCGCTTCAACGACGGCTATGTCGATGCGCACGGTTGCCTGTGGTTCGGCTCGATGGACAATGCCGAGGCAGCGGCGTCCGGCTCGCTGTACCGCCTCGATGCCAATGCCCGGCTGACGCTGGCCGACCGCGGCTACGTGATCACCAACGGCCCGGCCATGAGCGTGGATGGGCGCACGCTGTATCACACCGACACGCTCGCCAAAACCGTGTTCTGCTTCGACGTGCTGCCCAGCGGTGGCCTGGTCAACAAGCGCGTGTTCGTCACCATTGCCGGTACCGGCCATCCGGACGGCATGGCCGTCGACGCCAGCGGCACGGTCTGGATCGCGCTGTTTGGCGGCGGACGCATCGAACGCTATACGCCATCGGGCGAGCTGATCGATGCGATAGCTTTGCCATGCTCGAACGTGACCAAGCTGGCCTTTGGCGGCGCCGATTTGTGCACCGTGTTCATCACCACCGCATGGAAAGGCCTGGAGCCCGACGCGCGCGCCCGCGAACCGCTGGCCGGCGCGCTCTTTACGTTGCGCAGCCCGGTGCCAGGACAACCCCAGTACGCCATTGCTGCCGGAGCTTTTGTATGACGAATGAGACGCCCCCACGCCGCCTGCGCTCGCAGGACTGGTTCGACAATCCCGACCATATCGACATGACGGCGCTGTACCTCGAACGCTTCATGAACTACGGTCTCACGCCGGACGAACTGCGCAGCGGGCGGCCGATCATCGGCATCGCGCAGAGCGGCAGCGACCTGAGTCCGTGCAACCGCATCCACCTCGAACTGGCGCAGCGCGTGCGCGATGGCATCCGCGATGCCGGCGGCATTCCGCTGGAGTTCCCGCTGCATCCGATTTTTGAAAACTGCCGGCGCCCGACCGCGTCGCTCGACCGCAACCTGGCCTATCTCGGCCTGGTAGAAATCCTGCACGGCTATCCCATCGATGGGGTAGTGCTGACCACCGGCTGCGACAAGACCACGCCGGCGCAACTGATGGCGGCGGCCACTGTCGACATTCCTGCCATCGTGCTGTCGGGCGGCCCGATGCTCGACGGCTGGTTCGACGGCAAGCTGGCCGGTTCCGGCGCGGCCATCTGGCATGGGCGGCGCCAGATGGCCGCTGGCGAGATCGATGGCGCCACGTTCCTGCAGATTGCCGCGGCGTCGGCCCCCTCCAGCGGGCATTGCAACACGATGGGCACGGCGTCGACGATGAACGCAGTGGCCGAAGCGCTGGGCATGTCGCTGACCGGTTGCGCGGCGATTCCCGCGCCGTACCGCGAGCGCGGCCAGATGGCGTATGCCACCGGGGCGCGCATCGTCGACATGGTGCGCACCGACCTGCGCCCGTCGACCATCCTCACGCGCGACGCTTTTCTCGACGCCATCGTCGTCATCACTGCCATCGGTGGCTCGACCAATGCCCAGCAACACCTGGTGGCCATGGCGCGCCATGCCGGCGTCGACCTGCAGCCGCATGACTGGATGGATGTCGGCTATGACGTGCCGCTGCTGCTCAATATGCAGCCGGCCGGCGCGTATCTGGGCGAGCGTTTTCATCGTGCCGGTGGCGTGCCGGCTGTCATGTGGGAGTTGCAGCAGGCCGGGTTGCTGCGCAGCGCGCGGCCGACCGTCACCGGGCGCAGCATGGCGGACAATCTGCAGGCGCGCGAAACTGTCGACCGGGAAATGATCCGCCCGTTTGCCGCCCCGCTGATGCAGCAGGCCGGTTTCGTGGTTTTGCAGGGCAACCTGTTCGACTTCGCCATCATGAAAACCAGCGTGATTTCGCCGGCGTTTCGCGCGCGCTATCTGTCCACGCCGGGCAGTGAAGACCAGTTTACGTGCCGCGTGGTGGTGTTCGACGGCTCGGACGATTACCGCGCCCGCATCAACGACCCGCAGCTGGCCATCGACGCGCAGACCATGCTGGTGATGCGCGGCGCCGGCCCGGTCGGCTGGCCGGGTTCGGCCGAGGTTGTGAATATGCAGCCGCCCGACGCACTCATCCGCGCCGGCATCCTGACGCTGCCGACGCTGGGCGACGGGCGCCAGTCGGGCACGTCGGACAGTCCGTCGATCCTCAATGCGTCACCCGAAAGCGCGGCGGGGGGCGGG